>NZ_JBFLKT010000107.1:0-21999 GCF_040883305.1 Lutibacter sp. | reverse complement strand
TCCTTACTACAAAATTGAAGGTTTTGAATTGGCTGCTGTTATGAGACGTGATAAAGAAAAAGCCGCAGATTATGCGAAAAGACATCATGTTAAAAAGCACTACACAAATGCGGACACTTTAATAAACGATTCTGAAATTGATGCGGTTTATATTGCAACTCCACCAGATACACATAAATTGTATGGTTTAAAAGTTGCAGCAGCTGGAAAACCTTGTTGCATTGAAAAACCGTTAGCACCAAATTATGCTGATAGTTTAAAAATTTATCAAGCTTTTGAAAGTGCAAAAATTCCATTATTTGTAGCTTATTATCGTCGCAGTTTACCGAGATTCATTAAAATAAAAGAATGGATTGATGCTGGTTTAATAGGAGAAATAAGACATATTAATTGGCATTTAAGTAAGCCAGCAAATGAGCAGGACCTTGCAAAGGAATATAATTGGAGAACAGATGCAACAATTGCACCTGGTGGTTATTTTGATGATTTGGCCAGTCACGGTCTAGATTTATTTACGTTTTTATTGGGTTCCATAGAATCAGCAAAAGGAATTAGTGTAAACCAACAAGGTTTATATACAGCAAAAGATGCAATTACCGCGTGTTGGCTTCATAAAAATGGTATTTCTGGAGCTGGAAGTTGGAATTTTGGATGCAATTTAAGAGAAGACAAAGTAGAAATATATGGAAACAAAGGAAAAATAATATTTTCGATTTTTGATGAAAACCCTATTCAATTAATTACAGATAAAGAACATAAAACCTTGAATATTGAACATCCAGAAAACGTGCAATTTTATCATATTCAAAATATGAGAGATTTCTTTTTTGATGGTAAAAGCCATCCTTCAGCAGGAAAATCAGCCTTACATACAAGTTGGGTTATGGATAAAATATTAGGGCATATTTAATGTAAAGCGCGTGTTGGTTTCAAATCAATCTGCAAATTTCCAGTAATGTGGATTGGTATCTTCAGAAACTTGATTCCAGTAATCTTGTGTGACTTTATGTCCGTCAAATGTCTTTAATTTGCGTTGGAATACCCATACAGTTGGATTAAAAACCATATCAGTTACTGCTACCGTATATAATTGAGGATCTTCTTCCGATTTTCTTTTTTCTTCCTGAATTATAACCTCAAAACCATTGTGTTCTAATAATCTTTTTAAAAAGTCTTTTCGGTTCTCATTAATCTTTTTTTCAACAAAAGTTACTCTTGTTTCTCCAATACTGCCGAATGAATGTTTTCCTTCTAAACCCATAATTTCTTAATTAAAAACACTACTTAATTCATAAATATAATCGTACAACGGACTGTATAATCCTAACACTAAAATACCAATAACTGTAATAGTTAACCCTAATCGCATATATAATTTGTTGTTGAAAAATGGTATTGGGTTATCACTTCTTCTAATAAACATAGCTCTAATTACCAATAAATAATAGTACAATGAAATTGTTACGTTTACTACAGCTAAAAACACCAACAGGTAATATCCTTTACTTGCGGCTGCTGTAAATAAGAAAAACTTACCAAAAAAACCAGCAACAGGGGGAATTCCAGCTAACGAAAATAAGGCAAGCATCATAACCAAGCTTAACTTCGGATTGGTTCTGTATAAGCCATTATAATCATCCATATTTTCTTTACCAGTTTTTAAGGAAATTGCTTGAACAACTCCAAAAGCCGCTAAATTTGAGAATATATAAACCATAACAAAATAAACAATAGTTGCTGTTCCTAATTGTGTTCCAGTTATTAAACCTAACAATATAAAACCTGCCTGCGCAATTGATGAAAATGCTAAAAAACGTTTCATATTTTGCTGACGTAATGCAAATAAGTTACCAATAAACATAGTTGTTAAAGCAATAACATAAACTAAGTTTTCCCAAACGTGAATTAAAGGTTTAAATACGGTAAACATTAAAATCATTAAAATAAAAACAGCAGCTCCTTTTGAAATTACTGATAAATAGGAAGCGACACTAATTGGTGCGCCTTCATAAACATCGGCAGTCCAAAAATGAAATGGAACCAAAGATATTTTAAATGATAAACCTGCAAAAAATAAGATAAATCCTAAAATTGTTAAGTTGGTTGAAGAAATAACTTCAATAATGTCATTAAAAAATATAGATCCAGATGTTGCGTATAATAATGAAATTCCAAACAATGAAACTCCAGAAGCCAATGCGGCAGAAAGAATTAATTTAATACCTGCTTCGCTTGATTTTCTTTTGGTCGTTTCAAATGCTGCCAATGCTGCAACTGGTAAAGTAGATAACTCTAAACCTATATAAAACATTAAGAAATCACCAGCAGAAATCATAAAATACATTCCTAATAAAGAGGTAAATAATAAGATAAAAAATTCTGTACCTCTATTTTCTCCAACTATTTTTTCCTCAATCCAATCTGCCGACTGCAATAAAAGAATAAACACCCCAATATTCAATACGTTTTTAAAGAAGTGGATTAAATTATTGGTTTGAAATGAACCTCCAAAAATACTAGATTCATCAATTTGAAAAAATCCAACTGCAGTGTGAATTCCAAATAAAAAGATAGCTAAATGTACCAAGCTACTTTTTTTGGATTTGCTTATAAAAATTTCACCAACCAATAACAATAATGTAATTGCCAACAGTAAAATTTCGTGTCTCATTAATAAAAAGTTACTAAAATTCATTTTAGTTATCTGTTTTAATTTTTATAATACTCCTTGAATAAACGGTTGAATACTTTCCAATAACATATCACTTAACCAAAGTGGCGCAACTCCCATTCCAATTATTGGAATTAATAATAATAAAATTCCTGTAGTTTCATACCAGGTTGCATCTTGTAATTCTAAATATTCCTTGTTTTTAACTTGTCCCATTAACATAATTCCAACAACACGTAAAATATATACAGCTGTTACAACAATCGCTGAAACCGATAGTATTGTGGCGATTCTATAAAACAAACCTTCGTTTTGAAATGCTCCAACAAATATGTTCATTTCAGCCACAAAACCACTAAAACCTGGCAAACCTAATGAAGCTAAACCAGCAATTACATAGATAGCTGAAATAAAAGGAATCACTTTAAGTAAACCTCCTAATTTAGTAATATCTCTGGTGTGTGTTCTTCCGTAAATCATACCGATTAAGGCAAAGAATAATGCCGTCATAAATCCGTGAGAAAGTGATTGCATTAATGCTCCGTTCCAAGCTGTTTTATTTAACATTAACAATGCAAATAATACCATACCTAAATGGCTCACAGAAGAATAAGCGTTTATATATTTTAAATCGGTTTGTTTTAATGCTCCAAATGCTCCATAAATCACTCCAGTTGCTGCTAATATTATAAAGAACCAATCCCAATGCATTGCACCTGCAGGTAATAAAAACATTGCAACTCTAAAAACTCCATAACCACCTAATTTCATTAAAACTCCAGCGTGTAACATAGAAACTGCTGTTGGTGCAGAAGCGTGACCATCTGGTGACCACGTATGAAATGGGAATAAAGCTCCTAATACAGCAAACCCTATAAAAGTTAAAGGGAAAAATAATTTTTGGGCTTCAAAAGGAATATTCACTTGTGCAATTTCTAAAATATTGAATGTTAAAGATCCGCCATCTGCGTTTGAATTGAAATAAATTCCTAAAACTCCAACTAATAAAACTGCGGAAGCTCCCATTAACATCAACGTTAATTTCATTGCTGAATATTCTTTTGGACCTGAGCCCCAAATACCTATTAGTAGATACATTGGAATTACAGCAATTTCGTAAAAAACGAACATTGTAAACAAGTCAATAGAAATAAAGAATCCGTAAACTCCAGTGGATAGCACCAACAAGGAAATGAAAAATTCTTTTGGTAAATCATCTGTTTTCCAAGAAATAAAAACACCAGCCAATACTACAATTGCGGTTAAAAGTAATAATGCAACTGAAATTCCATCAACACCAATTGCGTAATGTATATTAAATTGTTCAAACCAAACGTAATCTTTGGTAAAAACCATTATTTCTTTATTAATTGCTCTTTCTTTGAAATAAGCGAAAACTAAATTTATTGCCATTCCAAGTTGAATAATACTTCCAACCATAGAAACTATGCGTGCTTGTTTTAATCCTTTCGTAAATCCTAAAAGTAAGATTGTTAAAACAGGTACAATTACAAAGAGTGATAAAATATCCATATTATTTTGTTAGTTTGTCCATAAATAAATAAACACCATAGCTAAAACTACAACTCCGGCAATAAAACCAAAAGCATAATCTTGTACTTTACCTGACTGAATTCCTTTAATTTTTTCAGAAATAACTACAGTTTTATTACCAATTCCTTCCATTGTTCCATCTACATATTTTTTATCAAAGAATGCAATTGGCCAAGCAATTCTTTTAAATATTATTTTTTTAGTTACGAACATATAAATTTCATCGAAATAAAATTTATTACTCGCCCATTTATAAAAAGGCCCAAATGCATTTGCAAATCTGTCGGCTAAATCATTTTCTTTTTTATAGAAAACATAAGCTAAACCAATTCCTGTTACACCAACAATTGTTGCAACAATTGCTAAAGGAATATTTAAATGCGCTTCGAATCCGGCTTTATCTGGAGTTATTAATTCACTAAAAGGAATAAATCCACTAATAACAGTTATAAATGCCAAAACCATTAAAGGAAAAGACATAGAAATTGGAGACTCATGCGGTGTATGTTTGTATTGTGTATCTTTCCCCCAGAAAATTCCGAAATACAATCGAAACATATAAAATGCAGTTAAACCTGCTACAAAAACTCCAACAACATACAAAAGTTTGTTATGTTCAAAAGCGGCAACTAAAATTTCATCTTTACTCCAAAAACCTGATAAAGGAAATACACCAGCAATTGCTAAAGCAGCAATTAAAAATGTTATGTTAGTAATAGGCATATACTTTCGTAAACCACCCATATCTTTTAAATAATTACTATGAACTGCGTGTATTACTGAACCTGCACCTAAGAATAATAATGCTTTGAACATTGCGTGTGTAAATAAATGGAACATAGAAGCCATATATCCAACACCTTCGTGGCCATCGTAACCAGAAACACCTAATGCCATCATCATATATCCAAGTTGCGACATAGTTGAAAATGCTAGTACACGCTTTATATCAGTTTGTGTAATTGCTATTATTGCAGCAAACAAGGACGAGAATCCACCAACATAAGCTACAATATTTAAAGCAAACCCATCTTCAACAAAATAATACATTGGGAATAATCTTGCTACTAAATATACACCTGCAACAACCATTGTGGCGGCGTGAATTAATGCAGAAACTGGTGTTGGACCTTCCATTGCGTCTGGTAACCAAATATGTAAAGGAAACATTGCAGATTTTCCTGCGCCACCAATAAAAATTAATATTAATGCCCAAGTAATAATAGACAATCCCATAAATGAAGTAGATGCCCAATTTAAAATAGTGCTTCCTTCAGGATTGTTTAATGTTTCAAAATCATAGGTACCTGTATAATATCCTATTATCAAGATTCCAATTAAGAAACCTAAATCAGCAAAACGAGTAACAATAAAAGCTTTTTTTGCAGCAGCAACTGCTGAGGTTTTTGTGTAGTAGTATCCAATCAATAAATAAGAGGAAACCCCAACTAATTCCCAGAAAATATAAATTTGAAAGAGGTTTGTTGCTAAAACCAATCCGAACATAGAGAAAGAGAATAAACCTAAAAAGGCGAAAAATCTTGTATAGCCATCATCACCTTTCATATAGCCTCTACTATATATGTGAACCATTAAAGATACAATTGAAACTACAATCAGCATCATTACCGAAATAGGATCAATTAAAATTCCCATATCAATAGCAAGTGTATCTGTAAAGTTCATCCAGGTTGTTTTTTCAACAAATGTTTGATAAACTCCACCAACTTTTCCAACTACAAAAAAGTATTGATAAGCTGTATAAAAGGATAAAGCTGCTGAAGTAGCTAATCCTGCAACACCGATATAACCAGAAACAGCAGGTTTAATTTTTTTATTAAAAATTCCAAGCAATAAAAAAGCAGCTAGTGGAATAAGAGGTATTAATATTACGTAAGTAAAATCCATAATTTCTTAGCTATTAATATTTCATAATTTCAGTGTCCTTAACTTCTACAGATGCAATTTGTCTGTACAAATTAATTATTATTGAGACAGCCAATGCAGTTTCTGCAGCGGCAACAGCAATAATAAATATTGAAAAGAAAACGCCTTGTAAAATATCTGGATATAAATATTTATTGATAACAACAAAGTTTATAACAGATGCATTCAAAATTAATTCGATAGACATTAAAATTGAAATCAAGTTTTTCCTGGTAATAAAACCGTATACACCAATAAAAAATAGGATAGAGGTAACGGTTAAAATTTCATATATGCTAATTCCGGCTATCATAATTTAGTGTCATTTTTGTCGGTTAGTTTTTTCCCTTTTGCAATTACAATTGCACCAATCATAGAAGCTAATAAAAGCACACTAATTACTTCAAATGGCAAAATAAATCCGCCAGTTTCATAACTTAATAATCCTAGTCCAATATCTTCGGTTGTAGTAGTAACTGAATTTTCAACAACATTAAATTGATGTTGGTAAATTGTAGTTAAAAATATTCCCAATCCAACTAAACAAGCTAGACCTACCAAAATTTGTTTAGATCTTTTTGCGATTTCCAATTCCATTTCAATATGATGAACCAACACAACTGAAAAGATAATTAGTACAATAATACCTCCTGCATAAACAGTTAATTGTATAGCTGCTAAAAAATTATAATCTATTAAAAAGTAAAGTCCTGCAATTCCGCACAACACAAATAATAAGTAAATAACAGATCTAAGCATTTTTTTGCTAGAAACAGAAGCGATTGCAAACACAATCATTATCAATGCTAAAATGTAAAATATAATTCTTTCCATATGTTTAGTCTTCTACTCCAGCTTTTAATTTAGAGTCTTTTTGATTTAAAACTTTGGTCAAATACGATCGGTCGTACACAGAATTTTCAAAATTTTGCGCCCAAACAATTGCATCTGTAGGGCAAGCTTCAATGCATAAGCCACACATTGTGCACATTCCTAAATGATAAATATGTTTATCTATCATTTTTTTCTTTTTGCCTGTCTCCTTATCAATTTGTCTATCCCAAATAATTTCAATTGATCCATTTGGGCATGCTATTTCACATTTCTGACAACCAGTGCAACGGTGCTCATTGTTTTCATCATGAGGCATTACAACTTCACCACGAAAACGTTCAAACATTTTTAATGTTTCTCTATTATCAGGATATTGTTGTGTTATTGCTCCTTTTCTTGAGGTTACAAAGTACTTTCCAGTAACACTCATACCAGTAAGTAATGTTTTTATCCCTTTAACTATGTCTCCAAAATAACTCATAATCTTTAAAATTGAATTGTTAGGTTTAGCCAAACAATTAATGCCATTAAAATGATGTTTAGTAAGTTTAATGGTAATAAGTATTTCCACTCCAATGTTAATAATTGGTCAACTCTTAATCTAGGGAACGTCCAACGGAACCACATCATTAAAAATACTAACATAAATGTTTTACCTATAAACCAAAATACACCTAACCAAGGAATAGATTCTGTTATTCCAAAAGGTGAAAGCCAACCACCAAAAAATACGGTTGCAGCTATTGCAGCTATGATAAACATGTTTATAAATTCTGCTAAAAAGAAATAAGCGAATTTCATTCCTGAATATTCAGTATGAAAACCTGCTCCAAGTTCACTTTCAGCCTCAACCATATCAAAAGGCGCTCTATTTGTTTCAGCAGTTCCGGCAATCATATAAATCATAAATGCAATTATTGCTGGAATATGACCTTGAACAATTAACCAACCATTTTTTTGAACTTCAACAATTTCTGAAAGTTGTAAAGTTCCTGTAAGTAAAACCATTGTAATTAATGACAATCCAACAGAAAGTTCGTAGCTAATAGTTTGAACACCACTACGCATTGCACCAATTAGGGCGAATTTATTATTACTTGCCCATCCGCCTAATAAAATTCCAATAACACCAATTGATGAAATTGCAATTAAAAAGAAAAGTCCAATATTTATATCAAATGCTTGAAATTCTTTTGTAAAAGGAAATACAGCCAATGCCATTAATGAAGAAACAATTACAAAATAAGGTGCTAAATTGTATAAGAATTTATCAGCTTTTTCTGTCCCAGTTAATTCTTTTGAAACCAGTTTTAAAGCATCGGCCATAGTTTGTAATAAACCCCAAGGACCAACTCTGTTTGGACCTAAGCGTAATTGAAACCAAGCAGCTACTTTTCTTTCTAATAAAACCAAGTACAAACCTGCAACAGCAAAAATAGCTAGATAAATGAGTGCAATTGCAACCATTGCACCAATATTTGCTGCTCCTTCAGACATAAAACCTGATAGAAATTCAGTAATGGTTGTTGTTATATTTAATGATATATTCATTGTATTAATTTTATCTGTCAATATCTGGAATTACAAGATCTAATGTTGCCATTGAAGCTACCAAATCACCAATTTTACCACCAACTGCAATATGATTTAATAATGAAAGGTTTGAAAACCCAGGAGAACGAAATTTAACTCGGTAAGGGTTTTTAGTACCCGTACTATTAATATAAACACCTAACTCACCACGTGCAGTTTCAACTTTTTGGTAAAACTCACCTTTTGGTAATTTTATAACTGCATTTGTTGTTACCTGAACATCACCTTCTGGAATATTGTCAATCAATTGTTCAATTATTGACATGGATTCCCACATTTCTGCAATTCTAACCTGGTAACGAGCAAAACTATCTCCCTCTGTTTTTAAAACTTCATTAAAAGTAACTTTATCGTAAGCACTGTATGAATGGTGTTTTCTAACATCACAAGAATACCCAGAACCACGTCCAACAGGACCAGAAGCGCCAAATGAAATGGCATCTTCTTTTGATAACATTCCAACACCTTTCATACGTTTTTGAAATATTATATTTCCAGTAAGTAAGGTATCGTATTCAGGTAATTTAGTTTTGAAATGAGCTATAAAATCTTTTGTTCTTTTAACAAAATTCGGATGAATATCAAACATTAAACCACCTGGAATGTTATAGTTCATAGTTAAACGAGCACCACAAGTTTCTTCAAAAATATCATTGATTAATTCACGGTCTCTAAAACCGTAAAAGTAAGTTGTTAATGCACCAACATCCATACCCATAACTCCCCACCAAAGACAGTGTGAGGCTATTCTGGTTAGCTCACCAATAATAGTTCTAATAATTTTAACACGATCTGGAATTTCTAATTGAAGCGCTTTTTCAACTGTTAAACAAACAGCTTCGTTATTTATATGTGAAGACAAATAATCCATTCTATCTGTTAAATGAACAATTTGTTGATAGCTATCGCGCTCACACATTTTTTCTATAGAGCGATGAATGTAGCCTAAATCTGGTTCAACTTTTTTAATAATTTCACCATCAATGGTTAATAATAAACGCAAAACACCGTGAGTTGCAGGGTGTTGAGGTCCCATATTAATGAAATACTCCTCTGATTTTAAGTTGCTATTTTTAATAGTTGTATCCATAATTACTTAATAACCATATTAATTTCATCTACATAGTCTTTTCTTAAAGGAAAACCTTCCCATTCATCAGTTAAAAACAAACGTTTTAAATTGGGATGGTTATTAAATTTAATTCCAAAGAAATCAAATACTTCTCGTTCATGAAAATCAGCGGTTTTCCAAATATCACAAACAGAGTCTAATGTTGGATTTTCCCTGTCTTCTGTCTGAACTTTTACAACTAATTGATGTCTATATGTTGTAGATTCCAAATGATAAATTACGCCTAATTCTTTTCCCCAATCCATTCCTGTTAAGCAAAATAAATAATCGAAATTTGTTTCTTTATTGCTTTTTAATTGTAACATTAATTGGTGTAATTGTTCAGGTTTTACTGAAATAGTTAAGAATTCTGAACCTTCTTCGGTAAATTCCAATTCAGGAATCAAGCTGTTTATTAAATTTTGTAATGCTTCGTTGGTCATAACTTCAGTTTTATAATCCTTCATCAAACCCATCAATAGGATTCTTTTTTTGTTTCATGTTTTCGGTTCGAATCTTATCTTGAAGCATCAGCATTCCCTCTAATAAAGCTTCAGGACGTGGAGGACAACCAGGAACGTAAACATCAACAGGAATTACATGGTCAGCACCTTTTACAACTGAATAAGTGTTGTAAAAAAATGGGCCGCCAGAAATAGCGCAAGCACCCATTGCAATTACATATTTTGGTTCTGCCATTTGATCGTATAAACGACGTAAAACTGGAGCCATTTTATTAACAATGGTTCCGGCAATAATAATTAAATCTGCCTGACGAGGGGAAGGTCTTGCAACTTCAAATCCAAACCTGGAATAATCATGACGAGCCGCTCCAGTTTGCATCATTTCAATGGCGCAACAACTTGTACCAAAATAAAGTGACCATAGAGAATTTGATCGTCCCCAGTTAATAATTTGATCTAGTGAAGTAACTATTACGTTTGCTCCATTACCTGCTGGAATTACTTTTCCAGGAAAATCTGCAGGTACTTTTGGAACAGACTCATTCGGTTCCATTTGACTAACATATCGTTTTTTTTCTACTCCCATTTTAATGCTCCTTTTTTCCAAGCGTATAATAATCCCAATCCTAAAATCACTAAAAAGATAATAATTTCAATAAAAGCAACTGCTCCTACATCCTTAAAAACAACTGCCCAAGGAATTAAAAATGCAACTTCTACATCAAAAATTAAGAATAAGATTGCGAAAAGGTAATAACCTACTTTAAATTGAACCCAAGTTGGACCAATAGTGGTCATACCGCTTTCATAAGGTTCTCTTTTTTGCGGATTGTCTGATTTATGCGATATTAAATTCGATAAAAAGTTTGCGCCAGCAACTAATACAATGCCAGCTAACAGAAATACAATAATTGCTTCTGAGCCCATTTTATGATTTTTTAGTTAGTCTACAAATGTAGTAGATTAATTAAACTAAATACTTTTTTTTTAATTTACCGCAAATATAAATGTACATAAAAAAAAGATAGCTGATTTTTATCAGCTATCTATGTTACATTTATTACTTTACCTCGTAGGTTTCACCAGAAAAGAAGAGGTCGTCTGTTTTTTTAAAGTTAGAATTTGCTTTTACTTGCGCAGTAAGTGCATCTTCTTGTTCTTCAAGAGTGACATCGTTAAAACTTCTAATAATTCCTGTTGCCAATGGATATTCCAATCGAACAAGCATTTGATGTAGCGTTGGATCCTTTTCTTTTGCATTATGGACTAACAAATCTTCTTGTGTAATTCCGTTTTCACCAATGGTAACAACTTCTAATTTAAGTCTGTTTAAAACAATCCCTTTATCTCTGTTTTTACCAAAAATCATTGGTTTACCGTGCTCTAAGTAGATTTGTTTATCTTCTTTAACAGCTTTATCCGTTACACTTGTAAAACATCCGTCGTTAAAAATTACACAGTTTTGTAATACTTCGATTAGAGAAGTTCCCTTAAACTTTTCTGCTTCAATAAAAATTTGAGTCATATCCTTAGGGTTATTCCCACCTATTCTAGCAAAAAATCGAGCTTGTGCACCTATAGCTAATTCACCAGGTTGAAAAGGAGGTTGTGTATTTCCATAAGGAGAAGATTTTGTTTTTTGACCTACTAACGAAGTTGGAGAAAACTGTCCTTTAGTTAAACCATAAATTTCATTATTAAAAAGGATAATATTTAAATCGATGTTTCTTCTTAAAACATGGATAAAATGATTTCCTCCAATTGCCATTGCATCACCATCACCAGTTACCACCCAAACACTTAAGTTGGGGTTCGCTAATTTTACACCTGAAGCAATACCAGGTGCTCTACCGTGAATTCCATGCATTCCATAAGTATCCATATAATATGGAAAACGAGATGAGCATCCAATACCAGAAATAAAGACAACGTCTTCTTTTTTAACACCCATTTCTGGTAGTGCTTTTTGCATAGAACGCAAAATAACATAATCGTCACAACCAGGACACCATCTTACTTCTTGGTCACTTGCAAAATCTTTAAATGTATATTTTTTTACAGCTGTTTCCATAATTATTTTACTAATTGTTTAAATTTTTCAATTAATTCAGTATTTCCAAATGGTAATCCTTGAACTTTATTATGTTGTAAAAATTCAAACCCATTGAAGTTTATTTTTAATACTTTCGAGAATTGACCGTTGTTTAATTCACAAACAATAATTTTTTTAAATTTTGTTAATATTTCTTCTGTGTTTTTTGGAAGCGGATTTATATAATTAAAATGAGCAAAACCTATATTTGTAAAGCCTTCTTCCTCGTTTAAATGTTTTACAGCAGAATGTAAAGAACCGTAAGTACCACCCCAACCAATAACTAGTAAATCTCCAGTTTCGGCAAATTCAGTTTCTAAATTAGGAATGTAATTTTGTACACGCTTCACTTTTTCAGCTCTAATTTTGGTCATATACTCATGGTTTTCTGGAACATAAGATACGTTACCCGTAACTTTATCTTTTTCTAACCCACCAACTCTATGTTCTAGACCTGGAGTTCCAGGAACTGCCCAATTTCTTGCTAAAGAGTCTTCATTTCTGTTGTAAGGATGCCAATTTTCAGTAACTTTATTAACAAGGTTATTTTTAATTTCAGGCATGTCATTTACTGATTGTACTTTCCAAGGAGCAGAACCATTTGCAATATAACCATCTGTAAGTAAAATTACAGGAGTCATATGTTCTAAAGCTAATTTTGCAGCGTGGTATGCATAATTAAAACAGTTTGCAGGAGTACTTGCGGCAATTACAATTACTGGGCTTTCACCATTTCGTCCATAGAGTGCTTGCAATAAATCTGATTGTTCTGTTTTTGTTGGTAATCCTGTAGAAGGACCTCCACGTTGCACGTTAACCACAACTAAAGGTAATTCAATCATCATAGCCAAACCAAGTGCTTCACCTTTTAAAGCCAATCCTGGGCCAGATGTTGTTGTAATTGCCAAATCACCAGCAAATGAAGCACCAATTGCAGAAGCAATACCAGCAATTTCATCTTCTGCCTGAAATGCTTTAACACCAAAATGCTTATGTTTTACCAATTCGTGTAAAATATCTGTCGCCGGAGTAATAGGATACGATCCTAAAAACAATTCTAAACCAGATTTTTCAGCAGCAGCCAAAAACCCCCAAGCTGTGGCCGTGTTACCCATAATTATTCTATAGGTTCCAGGAGCCATTTTTGCAGGTGAAATAGTATATGCTGTTGGAATTAACTCCAAGGTATTTGCATAATTATATCCAGCTTTTAAAACTCTTGTATTGGCTTCAATAACGTTTGGTTTCGATTTAAATTTTTTATTGAAGAATTCTTCTGTATGTTCTGTAGACCGATCATACATCCAATAAACCATACCTAAAGCAAACATATTTTTACTTCTGGTTATTGATTTATTATCTAATCCCTCAACACCTTTTAAAGATTCTTTGGTTAAAGAAGTCATAGAAACTTCAATAACGCGATAATTCTCTAAACTACCATCTTCTAAAGGATTGGTTTCATATTGTGCTTTTTCTAAATTCTTTTTAGTAAAAGAATCAGTATCAACAATAATAGTATGACCTGGCTTTACGGCATGTAAATTGGTTTTTAAACCAGCAGGATTCATTGCTACAAGTAAATCAACTTCATCGCCTGGGGTGCTAATTTCTACACTACCAATATGAACTTGAAACCCCGATACACCGTATAAACTTCCTTGCGGAGCCCTAATTTCTGATGGATAATTAGGGAACGTGGCAATATCATTACCGAACATAGCTGACGTATCCGAAAACTGTGTTCCTGTAAGCTGCATTCCGTCTCCAGAATCACCAACAAACCTAATAATTACTGCTTCCAGTACTTCAGGTTGTGGTTTTGTTTTTGTTGTAATCATAAGTTATGATAATTAAAATTTTTTATTTAAATTTATGAATAATTTCTATACAATTAATGAATATCAAATTTAAATTTACTTTTTAGAATAGTAAATGACTTTTGTCACATTGGTTTGTATAAAATTTTATAATTTTGTATATAATTAAATTTTTAAATTAAGTAAACATGGCTATTAAAATAACAGATGAATGTATAAATTGTGATGCTTGTATTTCTGAGTGTCCAAACAATGCGATTTACGAACCAGATAGTGAGTGGGCGTATGCTGATGAAACTTCTTTAAGTGGAACTATAACTTTGCCAAATGGTGAAGAAGCAGATGCTGACGAAATGAATGAACCAATATCTGATGAATTTTACTTTATTGTAGCTGATAAATGTACGGAGTGTAAAGGTTTTCATGATGAGCCTCAATGTGCTTCTGTTTGTCCAGTTGATTGTTGTGTTCCAGATGAGGATCACGTTGAAACTGAAGAGCAGTTATTAGCTAAAAAAACATGGATGCACGGAGAGTAATCTCGTTGTATCTTGTAAAAAAGCCCTTAAATTATTTAATTTAAGGGCTTTTTTAAGTTTTTATTTTAAAAATGGCTAATCGTTTAGTTTTAAAACTGCCATAAATGCTTCTTGTGGAATTTCTACATTTCCAACTTGACGCATACGTTTTTTACCTTTCTTTTGTTTCTCTAATAATTTACGTTTACGAGAAATATCACCACCATAACATTTTGCTGTTACATCTTTTCTTAATGCTTTTACAGTTTCTCTAGAAATTATTTTTGCACCGATTGCCGCCTGAATTGGAATATCGAATTGTTGGCGTGGAATTAACTGTCGTAATTTTTCACACATTTTTTTACCAATACTATAAGCGTTATCTGCGTGAATTAAAGCAGAAAGTGCATCAACAGATGTGCCGTTTAATAAAATATCTACTTTGACTAATTTCGAAGCTTTTAAGCCTGTTGGATGGTAATCAAAAGAAGCATAACCCTTAGAAACTGTTTTTAAACGATCGTAAAAATCGAATACAATTTCAGCTAAAGGCATATCAAATGTTAGTTCAACACGCTCTGGCGTTAAATACGTTTGATTAACAACTTGTCCACGTTTTTCAATACATAAACTCATTACTGGTCCAACAAAATCGGATTTGGTAATTATGGTTGCTTTTATAAAAGGTTCTTCAACTCTATTTAATTTTGATGGTTCAGGTAAATCCGAAGGGTTATTTACTAATAATATAGTATCTGGATTTTTATTCGTAAAAGCGTGGTAAGATACGTTAGGTACAGTTGTAATAACTGTCATGTCAAACTCACGTTCTAAACGTTCTTGTATAATTTCTAAATGCAACATTCCTAAGAATCCGCATCTAAATCCGAATCCTAATGCTGCAGAACTTTCAGGAATAAATACTAAAGAAGCATCATTTAATTGCAGTTTTTCCATAGAATTACGCAATTCTTCATAATCTTCTGTATCTACAGGATAAATTCCAGCAAATACCATTGGTTTTACATCTTCAAAACCTTCAATTCTATTTTTAGTTGGGTTTTCAACAGTTGTAATAGTATCTCCAACTTTTATTTCACTGGCTGTTTTAACACCTGTAATTAAGTAACCGACATCACCTGCTTTTAGACTTTGTTTAGGAACTTGTTTTAATTTTAGAGTACCAACTTCATCAGCAAAATATTCGTTGTTGGTAGCCATAAATTTAATGCGCTGTCCTTTTTTTATTTCGCCATTAAAAACTCTAAAATACGTTTCAACACCGCGGTATGAATTGTAAACCGAATCAAAAATTAAGGCCTGTAAAGGAGCGTTTTCATCTCCTTTTGGAGCAGGAACTCTTTCAATAATAGCTTTTAAAATATTTTCAACTCCAAAACCGGTTTTTCCACTTGCGTGAATAACTTCTTCAGGATCACAACCTAATAAATCTACAATGTCATCGGTAACTTCTTCTGGATTTGCACCTGGTAAATCAACTTTATTCAATACAGGAATTATTTCCAAATCGTTTTCCAAAGCCAAATATAAATTTGAAATTGTTTGTGCTTGAATACTTTGTGCAGCATCTACAATTAACAATGCGCCTTCACAGGCAGCGATTGAACGAGAAACCTCGTAGGAAAAATCAACGTGACCAGGAGTATCAATTAAATTAAGCACATATTTTTCTCCTTCATATTCATAATCCATTTGTATAGCGTGACTTTTTATGGTAATACCACGTTCACGCTCTAAATCCATACTATCTAGCAGTTGTGCTTGTTCTTCACGCGCTGTTGTAGTTCCTGTAAAACTCAACAATCTATCGGCTAATGTACTTTTACCGTGATCAATATGGGCTATAATGCAAAAATTTCTAATTCTTTTCATACTTCGTATTCCTTTCTACTTTATTTGCCGCAAAGATAACCAAATATTTGTTCTAAATTGAAAATAAAATCTAGTCGTGATTTGGAAAAATAATACCTGCATCTTTTCTAACAGCGTCTAAAATATTCATTAATTTTAAACTTAAAGAAAGCGGTAAAATAGGACTTTCTATTAGATTTTTATCCAAACACTCCATTACGTGAATAGCTTCGAATTGATAACCCATATTTGGACCATTTTCAAAAGGTATTTTAGTAGTTTTTTTGTCTTTTATTAATAAGATTGGGTCTTTAGAAAAACGATCGTATTTTATAATACCACGTTCAAAACACAGTTCAGATTCATTTTTATATTCCGAATCGAAACTTGAAGTTAATACTGCGGTTGCACCATTTTTATAACCAAATAGCATAGAAATACTTTCTTCGGAACCTGTAGGACTAAAATGTGCCAAGGTTTTAATTTCATCAGGGCTTCCTAAAAACATAAGTGCCGTAAAAATTGAATAAATACCAATATCTAATAAAGATCCTCCGCCTAAATCAACATTGTACAACCTGTTTTGTGGATTGTAATCGCCATTGAACATAAAATCGGATTTTACAAATTTTAGTTTTCCTAAATTTTCTGAAGTTATAATTTCTTGTATTTTTAAATATTTTGGTCTGAAAATTACCCAAAAAGCCTCCATTAAAAAGGTATTATTTTCTTTTGAAGCTGCTATCATTTGTTCAACTTCTTTGGTGTTTATCGCAAAAGCTTTTTCGCATAACACCGCTTTTTTATGGTTTAAACAAAGTAAGGTATGCTCTAAATGAAAATTATGAGGTGTTGCAACATACACAATGTCAACATTTGGGTCTTTAACCATTTCCAGATAAGAACCAAAAGCTTTTTCAAAATCAAATTTATTGGCAAAGCGTTGAGCGTTTTCTAAATTTCTTGAAGCAGTTGCATATAAATTAGCGTTTGGCAACATTTTTAATTCTGTAGAGAATTTTTCAGCAATATTTCCGCAGCCTAAAATTGCCCAGTTGTATTTTTTTGACATTTTTTTATAATTTATTCAACCCAATCTGCAATAAATAGGTTCGTGTCATGTGTTCCGTTATTATTTCTGTTTGAAGAAAATACTATTTTTTTTCCATCTGGTGAAAACATTGGAAAAGCATCAAAAACGGTATCAAATGTAATTTGTTCTAAACCTGTTCCATCTAAATTAATCATAAATAAATTGAAACTTCTTTTGGATTTATGATTTGATGAAAAGATTACTTTTTTTCCAGAAGGATGAAAAAATGGCGCCCAGTTTGCACTTCCTAAATTTGTTATTTTGGTTAATTCGCTACCATCAACATTACAAACATATAATTCCATATTTGTTGGTTGCACTAAACCTTCGGCTAATAAATCTTTATATTCTTTAACTTCTTCATCTGTTTTTGGACGCGAAGAACGGAATATTAATTTAGAGCCATCTGGTGAAAAAAATGCTCCCCCGTCGTACCCTAATTCATTAGTAACTTGTTTAACATTTGAGCCGTCAATATTCATTATAAATAATTCTAAATCGCCTGTTCTGGTTGAAGTAAATACAATTTTATCTCCTTTTGGTGAAACTGTTGGTTCGGCATCATAACCATCTTCAAAAGTTAATTGTTTTAGTTGATTGCCTTTGGTGTCTGCAACAAAAATATCGTATCCACTATAAACTGGCCATATATATTTGTTGCCGTAATCTTCTTTTTTTGGTGCTGGTGGGCAAGCTTTACTTGCTAAATGTGTTGAAGAATAAACAATGGTTGAATCTCCTGGTAAAAAATAGCTGCACGTTGTTCTTCCAGTGCCAGTACTAATTAACTGTGGTTTTTGACCTTTACTTAAATCATCTTCAATTCCCATTGTAAAAATCTGATCACATTCTAATCCCCAAACATTATTTGCCTGAAATACCAATTTTTTGTTGTCAAAACTCCAATAAGCTTCCGCATTGTCACCTCCAAAAGTTAATTGTTTTATATTTTTTAAGTGTTTTTCTTGTGGATAATGAAGTGTATTTACAATTTTGGTAGCTCCAGATTTTCCATCGTAACTTGCTTTTTGATGCGATTTACACCCAAAAAAGAGTGAGGTAATTAGTAAAAGTGTGATTTTTATTTTCATTAGTTGATTTGTTTGTTTTCAAAAATACAATTTAATTAAGAATTCAGAAATAATTAAAATTATGTATTTTTGCGCACTTAAAATTTTGTTTTGATAAAAATTGGAGATATAGAATTGAATGACTTTCCGTTGTTGCTAGCGCCAATGGAAGATGTGAGCGATCCGCCGTTTAGAGCTTTGTGCAAAGAACAAGGCGCCGATGTGGTGTATACTGAATTTATTTCGAGCGAAGGGCTGATTCGTGATGCTGCAAAAAGCAAAAAGAAATTGGATATCTATGAAAAAGAGCGTCCGGTTGGAATTCAGATTTTTGGTGCTAATTTAGAATCGATGTTGCGTACTGTAGAAATTGTGGAGCAATCGAAACCAGATATTATTGATATAAATTTTGGGTGTCCTGTAAAAAAAGTGGTGAGTAAAGGTGCTGGAGCTGGAATTTTAAAGGATATTGATTTAATGGTCAGCTTAACCGAAGCTATGGTTAAACATACCAATTTGCCAATTACAGTCAAAACCCGTTTAGGTTGGGATGAATCTTCTATAAAAATTGTTGAAGTTGCTGAACGTTTACAAGATGTTGGTTGTAAGGCAATTTCAATTCACGGAAGAACCAGAGCTCAAATGTACAAGGGAAATGCTACTTGGGCGCCAATTGCTGATGTTAAAAACAACTCGAGAATGCATATTCCTGTGTTTGGTAATGGAGATGTAAATACGCCAGAACGCGCTGTTGAAATGCGTGATAAATATGGTTTAGATGGAGCAATGATTGGCAGGGCAAGTATAGGAAATCCTTGGTTTTTCAAACAAGTAAAACACTTTTTTGAAACTGGTGAGCATTTGCAGGAAATTAGTATTCCCGAAAGAGTAAAAATGGCAAAACGCCACTTGCAAATGTCTATAGATTGGAAGGAAAGCGAAATTGTAGGTGTCATGGAAATGAGACGTCATTACACTAATTATTTTAGAGCAATTCCACACTTTAAAGAATACCGTTTAAAAATGGTAACTTCAGATAAATTAGAAGATGTTTACAACGTTTTTGATGAAGTGTTGCAAAAATTTGCCTAAATATAAATGTTGAAAAATTTATATATTTAAAATGGTTCTTTAATTATTTAACTCAAAAAAAAGCAGTTTGATAATTTCAAACTGCTTTTTTTAGGACTAGATTTTTTATTTTAAATCGAATCTATCTGCGTTCATCACTTTTACCCAAGCATTCACAAAATCTTGCACAAATCTTTCTTTATTATCATCTTGCGCATAAAACTCAGCATAGGAACGTAAAATAGAATTAGAACCAAATACTAAATCAATTCGTGTTGCAGTATATTTTACGTCTCCTGTTTTTTTAGAACGAATATTGTATAATCCATTTTCTGTAGGCTCCCAAGTGTAACCCATATCTGTTAAACTTACAAAAAAGTCGTTAGACAAAGCGCCAACAGTATCGGTAAATACGCCGTGTTTTGTTTTACCATAGTTAGTTCCCATAACGCGCATCCCACCTAATAGAACAGTCATTTCAGGAGCAGTTAGCCCCATTAATTGTGTGCGATCTAACATTAATTCTTCTGGACTAACTAGGTACTCTTTTTTCAACCAGTTTCTATACCCATCAGCTAATGGTTCTAATGGTTCAAATGATTCAATATCGGTCATTTCTTGTGTTGCATCGCCACGCCCAGAAGCAAAAGGAACTGTAATACCTATTCCTGCATTTTTTGCTGCTTTTTCAACACCAACATTTCCTGCTAATACAATAGTATCAGCAATGCTTATTCCAAATTCGGCTGCAATTGGTTCTAAAACAGCTAGTACTTTTGATAATTTTTTTGGTTCGTTTCCTTCCCAATCTTTTTGAGGCGCTAATCTAATTCTTGCGCCATTTGCACCTCCACGTTTGTCTGAACCTCTAAATGTTCTGGCGCTATCCCAAGCTGTAGTAACCATTTCAGAAATACTCAATCCAGAAGATGTAATTTTTTCTTTAACAGCAGCAACATCATATTCCTTTTTTCCTTCGGAAACAGGGTCTTGCCAAATTAAATCTTCTTGAGGAACATCTGGCCCAAAATAACAGGATTTAGGTCCCATATCACGGTGTGTTAATTTAAACCATGCGCGTGCAAAAACATCAGAAAAAGTATCAAAATTATTCATAAATTTTAATGAAATTTCTTTATAAGCAGGATCAACTTTCATAGCCATATCTGCATCCGTCATCATCGGATTTTGATGCATAGAAAAATCTTCAACATCTATAGGTTTGTCCTCTTCTTTTATAGTTTTGGGTTCCCATTGCCAAGCTCCAGCAGGACTTTTACGCAATTCCCATTCGTGGTTAAATAACATTTCAAAAAAGCCATTATCCCATTTTGTAGGATGTGTAGTCCAAGCACCTTCTAATCCGCTTGTTACCGTATAACGACCTTTTCCAGTTTTATTTGGATTTGACCAGCCTAAACCTTGTTCTTCAACACCAGCTGATTCAGGATCAGGACCAAGTAAACTAGCGTCTCCATTACCATGGGCTTTTCCAACGGTATGTCCACCTGCTGTTAGCGCAACGGTTTCTTCATCGTTCATTGCCATTCTTTTAAATGTTTCACGAACTTGCTCTGCAGTTTTTAATGGATCAGGGACTCCATTCACACCCTCAGGATTCACATAAATTAACCCCATTTGCACAGCTGCTAATGGGTTTTCCATAGTAGACGGGTTTTCTAAATTTTCATAACGACTGTCACTAGGCGCTAACCATTCTTTTTCCGCTCCCCAATAAATATCTTGTTCAGGATGCCAAATATCTTCTCGCCCAAAAGCAAAACCAAAGGTTTTTAATCCCATATTTTCATAGGCAATTGTTCCTGCCAGAATAATTAAATCTGCCCAACTTACTTTATTTCCATATTTTTTCTTAATTGGCCAAAGTAAGCGTCTTGCTTTATCTAAGTTGACATTGTCTGGCCAAGAATTTAGTGGTGCAAAACGTTGGTTTCCCGTTCCGCCACCACCACGTCCATCTGCTGTTCTATATGTACCTGCAGCGTGCCAAGCCATTCGAATCATTAATCCGCCATAATGCCCCCAATCTGCGGGCCACCATTCTTGACTATCCGTCATTAAGTTGTGTACATCTTTTTTTAATGCTTCAACGTCTAATTTTTTTAATACTTCACGATAGCTAAAATTTGCATTTAATGGATTTGTTTTTGTATCGTGCTGGTGTAAAATGTCTAAATTTAATGCATTAGGCCACCAATCCATTACAGATTTATCGGAAGTAGTATTTCCTCCATGCATTACTGGACATTTTCCTTCAGAATTTATTTCTTCCTTTTTACTATTTTCACC
>NZ_JBFLKT010000106.1:0-4082 GCF_040883305.1 Lutibacter sp. | reverse complement strand
TTTTACTCATTTGAGTAAATTGTTTTAACAATTGATTTACTTCCTGAATGCTTGTTCCAGATCCTTTTGCAATTCGTTTTTTTCTTGTTGCATTAATAGTTTTTGGCTCACTTCTTTCGCCAGGAGTCATTGAATGTATCATTGCTTCAATTCCTTTAAAAGCATCATCGTCTATATCTACGTCTTTCATCATTTTTCCAGCGCCAGGTATCATTCCCATCAAATCTTTCATGTTACCCATCTTCTTGATTTGCTGAATTTGCTTCAAAAAGTCATCAAAACCAAATTGATCTTTGGCAATTTTCTTTTGAATTTTTCTTGCCTCTTCTTCATCATATTGTTCTTAAGCACGTTCTACTAACGAAACAACATCACCCATTCCCAAAATCCTATCTGCCATACGGTCTGGGTAGAAAACATCAATTGCTTCCATTTTTTCTCCAGTACCAATAAATTTAATAGGTTTATTAACAACAGATTTTATAGATAATGCGGCACCACCACGGGTATCACCATCTAATTTTGTAAGTACAACACCTTCAAAGTTTAAAATATCATTAAAAGCTTTTGCAGTATTTACAGCATCTTGCCCAGTCATTGAATCAACTACAAATAAGGTTTCTTGCGGATTTACAGCCTTATGAATGTTCGAAATTTCGGTCATCATAGCTTCATCAACAGCCAAACGACCTGCGGTATCAATAATAACAACGTTTTTTCCAGTTGCTTTTGCGTGCTTCAATGCATTTTGAGAAATTTCAACTGGATTTTGATTTCCAACTTCGGCATAAACTTCAACTCCAATTTGTTCTCCAACTACTTGTAACTGATTTATTGCAGCTGGTCTATAAACATCACAACCAACCAATAAAACATTTTTAGCTTTTTTAGTTTTTAAATAATTTGCAAGTTTACCAGAAAAAGTAGTTTTACCAGAACCTTGTAAACCAGACATTAAAATAACTGTTGGTGTGCCTGAAAGGTTAATACCTACAGTTTCTCCACCCATTAACTCAGTAAGTTCATCCTTTACAATTTTAACCATTAATTGTCCAGGATTTAAAGATGTTAAAACATCTTGTCCCAGCGCTTTTTCTTTAACGGTATTTGTAAAGTTTTTAGCTATTTTAAAGTTAACATCGGCATCTAACAGCGCTCTTCTTACTTCTTTTAAAGTCTCAGCAACATTTACTTCTGTAATTTTTCCATGACCTTTAAGTACATGAAGGGCTTTATCTAATTTTTCACTTAAATTATTAAACATATTCTTGCATCAATTTTTTAGAATTGCAAAGATAACAAAAATCAATAAAAATCAATTTTTCTGATGCTCATTTTATGTTTTGAATATCATAAAGAAAAATTTTGGTATTCATATATATTTTAGAGTCTTTCTAAATTAAAATTGAATTAAGTTAATGTTCAACAAACAAAACATAAAATGTAGTTTTAAACATTAATTATATACTAAAAAGTAACAATAATTACGTAAACGAAATAGTAATAAAAATCACTCTCTAGTTTAAAAAAAAGTGAAAAATTTGCATAAATATTAATATCTAAAATGAAAAAAATAATAGTAATTGGAGGTTTATCTGCAGGACCATCTGCAGCGGCAAAAGCAAGAAGGGAAGACGAAAATGCTGAAATAATTTTGTTTGAAAAAGGAGCAAATATAAGTTATGCAACTTGTGGAATGCCCTATGCTTTTTCAGGTGTTATTGAAGATAGAAGTAATTTAATTGTAGTTCAACCAGAATTATTAAGAACACGTTTTAATATAGACCTTCGTTTAAACGAAGAAATTCTTAAAATTGATACAACTAACAAAATAGTATTTTCAAAAAAAGGAGATTATAGTTACGATATGTTGGTTTTTGCAACTGGTGCAAAATCAATTGTTCCTCCAATAAAAAATATTGAAAAAGCTACAAATTGGTCTACTTGTAGAAGCATGATTGATTTTGATAAAATTACCAAAGAAGGTTTAGCTTCAAATTCAAAACACATTACTGTTATCGGAGCCGGATTAATAGGAGTAGAAGTTGCTGAAAATTTAAGGGAAGCAGGGAAAGAGGTGACGCTAATTGAAGGTGACAACCAAGTATTAAATATGTGGCAACAAAAATTCGGGAATTTTGCTGAAACTGTTTTAAAAGAAAAAGGTATTGAAGTGCTAACTTCAAGTTTAGTTTCAGAATTTGAATTAGATGAAAATTGGAAAATTAATGGTGTAAAAATAAAAGATGGGAACACTATAAAAACCGATTTTGTTATTTTAAGTGTTGGTATAAAACCAAATACAGATTTATTACTTGAAAATGGAGCCGAACATATTAATAACGGAGCTTTAAAAGTAAACGAACGCATGGAAACATCTATTAAAGATGTTTTTGCTGCGGGAGATAATGTTGCCATCAAAAATTTACAAACCAATCAATTTGATTATTTTCCATTGGGAACACATTCTAATAAAGCTGGTAGAGCAGCAGGAGCAAATGCAGTTGGACAAAATATTCAATTTAAAGGAGCTTATAAAACCGCAATAGTAAAAGTTTTTGATTATATCTTGGCGCGTACAGGATTGAATCCAAAAGCTTTACAAGATTTAAAAATTCCTTTTAAAACGGTACTTACAGTTGCAGGAGCAACTCCAGGTTATTACCCAAACCAAAAAGATTTAATAATAGAAATTTATTACCATGCTAAAACTGAAGAAATTTTAGGAGCAGAATTATTTGGTGAAGTTGGAGTTGATAAGCGTGTAGATGTTTTGAGTACCGCAATTTATGCAAAACTAAAAATTACAGATTTGGCACAATTAGATTTGGCGTATGCACCACCATTTTCTCCTGCAAAAGATCCAGTTGTAGTTTCTAGTTTTGTAACAGAAAATATGTTGAATAATAAAAGTGTTCAAGTTTCAGTTGAAGAATTAAGTAAATTTTTAATCGAAAATAAAATAGAAGAGTATACCTTAATTGATGTAAGAACTGCTCAAGAATATGAGAGAGGTACTATTCCAAACGCAATTAATTATCCGTTAGATTCTTTAAGAAGTGATATTGAAACTATTAAAACATTAAATAAACCAATTATTATTTTTTGTCAGAAAGGATTAAGAGGTTATTTAGCCGAACTTATTTTGAATCACAACAAGATTAACAATGTAGTGAATGTTGCGGGTGGATTTAAATTATGGCAAATGTATTGTGATAAAATTGAAATTCCTGAGCCAGTTTTGGATTAAGTTAAGTAAGCGAACACATATTTTAAAACACTTCTATTTTTAAAAAATAGAAGTGTTTTTTTATAGAATAATCTTATAGTGTTTTAAAATTTAATTAATTTTTTAATATAAAATTTTTATAAGTAATTAATTTAAAGTATATTAGACTTTTAAAGTAACAAAAGTTACATTAAATATGAGTTAATGATTTTTCAATTAACAAAAAATATCTACCCCAATTTAACAATTTGATATCAAATAATTTGATATATATTTAATCTACTAACTAATTAATATTTTAAACTATGAGAACAAAAACAAATTTAATTGTAACGCTGATATTTGCGTTAATGGTAACTACATTTACTGGTAATGCACAGGAAGAAAAAGAATCCTATGCAATGGTTGAAGTAACCTATATGAAAGCTAAGATAGGAATGGAAAAAGCTTTTGAAGCTGCTGTAAAATCACATAATGAAAAATACCATAAAGAAGGTGTTTTTAAAGCTTCTTTAGATTTGATTATTACTGGTAAAGAAACAGGTTGGTATGCTTGGATTATGGGTCCTTGTACTTTTTCAGATTTAGATAAAAGACCTAATGATTCTGCACACGGAAATGATTGGGATAAAAATGTATCTCCAACTGTTTTAGAATATGGAAGAAATGAATTTTGGCGTTATAATTCTAAACTTTCTTACAATGGAAATTCTTCAGATACTCCAAAACTTGAAAATATTTGGTTTATTGATTTAAAAAAAGGACAAGGTTATAAGTTTAGAGAATTTATTGAAAAAGTTAAAAAAGCTCATGAAAAGAGAGGTGAGGGCAGTTTAAATGTATATGATAATCA
>NZ_JBFLKT010000105.1:0-4615 GCF_040883305.1 Lutibacter sp. | reverse complement strand
TGTGCGTTTAATTTCATTACTACACTAAAAGAATAAAACATGTGCGGTATTAGTTGAAAATCTGGAGAATTGTATTTATAACCTGCTTGTGCATTAACCCCTAAAGATTCGTTAAACCAAAAGTTTCCGCCAATTCCTGCATTTACAGTTCCACCACTTCTTTCAGCAAAGGTATAACCTCCACCTGCATAAATAAAGGGCGTAAATTTATTTTCTGGATTAACAAGGCTATATTGTAAATTACCATCTAACGCATAATACGGTATTGCATCTATTTCAATATTTCCGTATTTGGTTATTTTATTTACTGATAAAGAAACATCTATAGAAATTCTATTTCTCCAATGTCTTGCTACATTAACCCTTGGAGCAAAAACATTCCAATGATCTTGAGCATTTGTAATTTCATTAAAAAACCCATCTGGATTTCCTGTTGAAGGGTCTAAACCTGGATGATGTGTAGGGTTCAGTGTTGGAAAGTAATCCACGGCATTTATACCTATACCTACAACCCATTTATTAAATTGATCTTGAGAGTAAACTTTACTCGCAAAAATTACATTAATAATGAGTAATAGTAATATATTTTTAAACAATCCGTTTTTCATAGTTCGAAGGGGTTTGTTGATTACTAATGTTTTATAACGCAAATTATTTTAATAAATTATATTTATTATGGGGTAATTAATTTGACACAAACATTACTAATTAAATTATTGTTTATTTACTTGTTTTATGGCTTTTGTAAAATCTTCTAAATCGTTGTCTTTTAAGATTAAATGAATCGCTTCATCTGCGACTTTTTCTACATTGTTAATAGGAAAACCTAAACCAACACAAATCTTTCTTAAAACACTTGCTTCTTTAATAGAAACTGCATCATCTGCATAAATCATTTTTGCTAAATCGTACAAGTGCTCTATTCTTTCATTGTAACTATGAAACCCTTTACGCGGGTACTTATCCGAATTTTCAAGAATTTCTTTATATTTATCATCTAATATATGAAATCTTTTAGCTAATCTTTTAAGTAGCTTTTCTTCACCTTCTGTAATTACAGCATCGGCTAAAGCTAATTTTACAATACTTGCAAAATGCTCAATATTTCGTTTTTGGTCGCCACTTAGGTTATAATTAGATATAGACATATTTACATTTTTAAAACGCAAATATAAATAAACCTATATAACAATTGCAATTTAAAAAAATAAATATGTTATTAATGCTTCATAGGATTTACTTTTTTAATTACTTTTTTAAAATCTTCCATATCTGGTTCTTTTAAAAAGAATTTAATTGCCTCTTTTACAATAGCTCTTGCGTTTTCAACAGGAAAACCTAAACCAACAGCAATTCTATCCATTAACGACGTTTTATCTATAGTTGGATTTTTATCTAAAAACATCATTTTTGTTAAATCGTACAAATGTTCTAAACGATCATCGTAACTAACTGGAGGATTTACAGGAAATTTAGTTGGATTTTTTAAAATCGCTTTAAACTCACTTTTAGTAATGTCCAGTCTAATTGCCAATCTTTCTAACAACCTGTGCTCTTCAGAATTTATTACATTATCAAGTAAAGCCAATCTAACAATGGAAGCAAAATGCCCTATATTTTGTTCGTGCAACCCTGTTGGGTATAAATCTGAGATAGACATCATAACTTTTCAATTTTAATTTAGCTACCTAAATTTACGGAATTATTTTTAATTTTTTTATAAAATGCTACCTTTGGCAAAATTTGCCACAGTTGAGTAAGCAAAATATTATAAAAAACTACGAACAAGTTGTAGAAAATAAACAATTGGTTCAATTACTTTCTAAAGAAAAACAACAAATTCAAATTTCGAATTTGGTTGGATCTTCATTGTCTTTTATTATTTCAGAAAGTTTTAAAAAAGCAGATAAACAATTCCTATTAATTTTTAATGATAAGGAAGAAGCCGCTTATTATTTAAACGATTTAGAACAATTGTTAAATGATAAAGATGTACTTTTTTATCCAGGATCTTACCGAAGGCCTTATCAGATTGAAGAAGTTGATAATGCCAATGTTTTATTGCGTTCGGAAGTTTTAAACCGATTAAATTCCAGAAAAAAACCTGCTGTTATTGTTACGTATCCAGATGCGTTGTTTGAACAAGTTGTAACCAAAGCAGAACTAAATAGAAACACGCTAAAAATTGGTGTAAACGATAATTTAAGTTTAGATTTTGTAAACGAAGTCTTGTTTGAATACCATTTTAATAGAGTTGATTTTGTTACTGAACCTGGTGAGTTTTCAGTTCGTGGTGGTATTATTGATGTGTTTTCGTTCTCCAATGATGAACCTTACAGAATTGAGTTTTTTGGTGATGATGTAGATAGTATTCGAACTTTTGATGTAGAAACCCAACTTTCAACCGAAAAGCTAACAAAAGTTAGCATCATGCCAAATGTTGAAAATAAAGCATTAGATGAAAAACGCGATAGCTTTTTAAAATACATTTCACCTAAAACGGTTGTTTTTACTAAAAATACAGATCTATTTGCTGACAGACTAAATAAGTTATTCTCAAAAGCAGAAGATGAGTTTAAAAAATTAGCAACTGCCATAAATCACGCCGTGCCAAGTGAACTTTTTTGCAATGGTTCACTCATAAAAAAACAATTAAAAGATTTTACAACTGTTGAAATTGTAAATGCACTGCAAGCAGGAGTTACTTCTAAAGCGCAACAAAAAATTCTTCAATATGGAGAAAACAATGTTATAATCTTCAACACAAAACCACAACCTGCCTTTAACAAACAGTTTGATTTATTGATTGAAAATTTTCATCAAAATTCTGAAAAAGGATATACCAATTATTTGTTCTGCGATTCTCAAAAACAAGCAAATCGTTTTCATGATATTTTTAAAGATGTTGATACAGAAATTGAATATAAAACCATAGTTTTTCCATTATACCAGGGATTTATTGACGTAGATAATAAATTAGTTTGTTACACCGATCATCAAATTTTTGAACGTTATCATAAATTCCGTTTAAAAAATGGGTACGCTAAAAAACAATCTATTAGTTTAAAAGAATTAACCAATCTTGAAATTGGAGATTATGTAACACATATTGACCATGGTATTGGGAAATTTGGAGGACTTCAAAAAATAGATGTTGAAGGAAAAAAGCAAGAAGCTATTAAACTAATTTATGGCGAACGCGATATTTTATACATCAGCATTCACTCACTTCATAAAATATCAAAATACAATGGTAAAGATGGTAAGGCTCCTAAACTTCATAAATTAGGCTCCAAAGTTTGGAAAAACCTTAAGCAAAAAACCAAATCTCGTATCCGTCATATTGCTTATAATTTAATTGAGTTATACGCAAAACGAAAATTTCAAAAAGGATTTCAATACCAACCAGACAGTTATTTACAGCACGAACTTGAAGCTAGTTTTTTATATGAAGACACTCCAGATCAATCTTCAGCTACTCAAGATGTGAAGAATGATATGGAAAGTGAACAACCAATGGACCGATTGGTGTGTGGTGATGTTGGTTTTGGAAAAACTGAAATTGCAATTAGAGCTGCTTTTAAAGCTGTTGACAACGGAAAACAAGTTGCTATTTTAGTGCCAACCACCATTTTAGCCTTTCAACATTTTAAAACATTTAGTGAGCGTTTAAAAGATTTCCCCGTAACGGTTGATTATTTAAACAGATTTAGAACAGCAAATCAAAGAAAAGGAGTTTTAGCTGGTTTAGAAGATGGTTCTGTTGACATTGTTATTGGTACACATCAATTAACTAATACAGCTATAAAGTATAAAAATTTAGGATTGTTAATTGTTGATGAAGAACAAAAATTTGGTGTTGCAGTAAAAGACAAATTAAAAACCATTAAAGAAAATATTGATACGTTAACGCTTACCGCAACTCCAATTCCAAGAACGTTGCAGTTTAGTTTAATGGCTGCGCGAGATTTATCGGTTATAAGTACTCCGCCACCAAACCGTGTTCCTATTGAAAGTAACGTAATTCGTTTTAATGAAGAAATTATTCGTGATGCTATTCGTTACGAAATTCAGCGTGGTGGACAAGTATTTTTTATTCATAACCGAATTGAAAATATAAAAGAAGTTGCTGGTTTATTGCAACGTTTGGTGCCTGATGCTAAAATTGGGATTGGACATGGGCAAATGGATGGTAAGAAATTAGAAAATTTAATGCTCGCTTTTATCAATAATGAATTTGATGTATTGGTTTCAACTACCATTGTTGAAAGTGGTTTAGATGTTCCAAACGCTAACACTATTTTTATAAACAATGCAAATAATTTTGGACTTTCCGATTTGCATCAAATGCGTGGTAGAGTTGGACGTTCAAACAAAAAAGCGTTCTGTTATTTTATTACGCCACCGTATCATATGATGACAGATGATGCCAGAAAACGAATTGAAGCCATCTCATTATTTACCGATTTAGGAAGTGGAATAAATATTGCCATGAAAGATTTAGAAATTCGTGGTGCTGGTGATTTATTAGGAGGCGAACAAAGCGGTTTTATTAACGATATTGGTTTTGACACATATCAGAAAATATTGACTGAAACCATTGAAGAATTAAAAG
>NZ_JBFLKT010000104.1:0-4543 GCF_040883305.1 Lutibacter sp. | reverse complement strand
TTTTTCTATTAATTTTTGCATTGATTTCTTGTAAAAATGTTTCAGAAAAAAATATTGTAAATAATACAACGCCTCAACTGGAAACAGATTTAATAGCGAAAGCTACAGAAATTCATGAAAGGGTTTTAACCGTTGACACACATAACGATATTAATATAAGAAACTTTACAAACGAGGTAAATTACACACAGGAATTGGACAATCAAGTTAATTTGCCAAAAATGGTAAAAGGTGGATTGGATGTTTCTTGGTTAATTGTATATACTGGCCAAGGAGAATTAACGAATGAAGGTTATGCAACTGCCTATAAAGAGGCAATTACTCAATTTGAAGCCATTCATAAATTAACAAAAGAAATTGCTCCAGATCAAATTGAATTAGCAGTAACTTCTGAAGAAGCTAAAAATATTAACAAAGCAGGTAAAAAAGTTGCTATGATTGGGGTTGAAAATGGGTATCCAATTGGAACTGATATAAACCGTGTAAAAGAATTTTACGATTTAGGCGCTCGTTATATGTCTTTAAGCCATAATGGTCATAGTCAATTATGTGACTCAAATACTGGAGAAGAAGATGATGTTTGGTTGCATAACGGCGTTAGCGCATTAGGAAAAGAAGTAATTGCTGAAATGAATAAATGGGGAATGATGATTGATGTTTCTCACCCTTCAAAAGAGTCTATGCGAGATATGATAGCACTTTCTAAAGCTCCAATAATTGCTTCACATTCATCTTGCAGAGCTTTATGCGATCATAGCAGAAACTTAGACGATGAACAACTACAATGGCTAAAACAAAATGGTGGTGTAATACAAACCGTTGCTTTTAGTGCATATGTAAATACCGAAAAAAATAACAAATTTAGAGACGCTACAAATGTAATTTTAAAAGAAGTAGCAGCTAGTCAGGATTTTGAAATAATATCTTGGAGCGCATACAGAGCCTTGGATAAAGAAGCTAAAGGAACTTATTATTCTAAATATGTTGAAATTAAAAAACTCGCAAAACCTAAAATAGATGAGGTTTCAAAAACATTGGATCCCGTAAATGTTTCAGATTTTGTAGATCATATAGATTATTTGGTTGAAAAAATAGGCATAGAACATGTGGGTATTAGTTCCGATTTTGATGGAGGTGGCGGTGTTAAAGGTTGGAACGATGCTTCTGAAACTTTAAATGTAACTATAGAGTTGGTAAAACGTGGTTATAATGAGACTCAAATTGAACTACTTTGGGGTGGAAATTTATTTCGTGTTTTAGATGAAGTACAAGAAGTTGCTCAAAAAATTCAGAATTTATAAAAATTTTAAAACATAAAAACCCCTAACAGAATTGAGCCAATTCCAACGCCTACTCCTAAAACATTAGAAAGATTAGAAGCTTTGGTGTTTTGTTTTTGAATTGATTGTATGTCACTTTTAACAAGAGGTGTTTCGGTTATTTCATCGTTAATTTTTGTAATCCCAAAATAAGCATCGTTTTCTATTAAAATACTTTGATAAATATATTCGTCTCCGTTGTTTAAGGTAACTTTATAATACCCTTTTTCAGTATTATTGGCGGCTTCATTTAACGAAATTGGATCGTGAAAAACCTTGCAACTTATTATTAAACTGGAACAAAGAAGTAAAATAAAAAAATTATGAACTAATCTATTGCTTAAGTTATTCATTTTTAGGAGTTTTTTAAAAGTAATTTTCAACCAACAATTTACATTTTTTAATTTATAAAAAAACAAGAACTTTTTAAAAAATCGTTTTATAAGTGTTTAAAAAGTGATTTTCCAATACAAATATACATTTAGCTAAAAATAATTATATTTAAAAAATAAATTCAATTTTATACTACCACGTATATAAAATTATGCTTTTCAAACCCTTTAATGGTTTTTTAAAAAATATAGAAAATGACTAAAAATTCACAAGCTAAAAATCAAATTACGTACAGCGTTAAGTTGCCTTTTTACTTTGATGTTAAAAAAATGCAACAAGAAATTGAAGTTTTAAAGTTATCTGCATTTGAGTATTATGATGTAATTCCTTTAAGATCTCCAGCTCATTTAGTGAATACTTCTTTACCATTTCCGCCACCTGCAGATGATTATGCCGATGGTACTTGGTGCGATTGGCTTGATACCAAAGAACTTTTAAACTCACCATATATATTGAGCATAATCGACTCATTTAGAAAAAATACAACGGTTACTTTAGTTAGATTACTTCGCTTGGCTCCTAATTCTGAAGTTAAAGAACATACAGATCCAACTCTTGCATTGGAAATTGAAAAATCAGTTATTAGGCTTACAATACCCATAATTAAAAGTGAAAAAGTCACATTCTACTTAAACAATACACCTGTTCACATGAAACCGGGAGAATGTTGGTATTTGAGATTATCCGACCCTCATAAAATAACTAACTTTGGAGATACGGAGCGCATAAACCTAACTATAGATATGATTCCAAATGAATGGATTCGTACTATTATAAAAGAGAGTCAGTTACAATCCGTATAACAAAAAAAGTAGAAGTTTTCACTTTCTTGAAAAGATTATATGTCCCGTTTTATAATTGGTGTTTCTTGTATTTTATTGATATTTATTCCTTAAAACTAAAGAAAATTCTAATTGTTTTTTTTATTTAAACTGTATATTCCGTAAATAATTCCTATAAACATGATAAAAGGAATTCCTGCATTAATTGGTAATTCTGGGTGTGGATCACCTCCTGGTTTGGGAAATGGGTCGTTTTTATTCTGAGAATAAGCAATACTACCAATAAATAGTATACTTATAATTAATAGATATGTAACTTTTTTTTTCACGCTATTTCTTGCAGTTTTTTTTTAATAATTATTATGAACTATTCAATATTTTCTACTTTTTAATTAATTATTATTTTCTTTGATATATTCCCTTCATTTGTAGAAATTAAAACCAAATAGAATCCCGAACTCACTTCAACTGGAAGCTCAATTTCATTCTCATTTAAATTTGATTCCCATATTTTTATTTGTTGTCCAATTACATTAAATAATAAAATATTTTTTATTTGTAATTCCTCTGGTTTTCTAACATTTATTATTGAACCTTTTTCAGCAACAAACACACTCAGTTCATTAAATTTTTCTTCAATTTCAATTGGAATCACAGGTTTCGCTTTAAATACCATAGAGTACTCATTAATATACTCACCATCTTCTAAAGTAATTTCAAACACTCCATTCAATATATCATAAGTGTCCATTGTAAGATTATCTCTTATATAAATTTCCATATTTGGGTATGGATTTTCAACTGCATCTACCTTTATTTTAATTGGTATATCGCTATTAGCACTAATACCAATTGGAACTACTCTTTCTATTGATAAGTTTTTAATTGCCTGTATAACTAACTTCTTATCATCAATAACCCAGTATAAATCATTAGGTAATACATTATTATTTACTGCATCATATCCATAATCTATATCATCTGTTGCATTATCATCAATAGTTAGTAAGATTTGTCTGTTAAAATTATTTTCATTTTTAAAGCCAAGTCTTATTTTTAATCTTATGTCTAAATTTGTATTTGTATTATTTTGTTGCTTTGCACTACTCGGTTTAAAAAATACTGACGCAGCACTTCCTTCACGTACAAATTTTCGTTGTGCATTTCTGAATTTTATTTTAGAACCAGAAGGCCCAGCTCCTGTAACTCCAAAACCTTGAGCAACAGCAATGTATCGACCAGGAGTTTTTCCACCACTTTCAGTTAGAATATTATAATTTACAGCCGGTATTCCTCCTGCTTTGGTTAACTTCGCATATCCTGCATGTGCTTCACTATACAAATGAGTATTATCTTCCCAATCATCCCAAATTTCTATTGTGCCATCAATTACACCTGCATTATCATCAATAAACTGATAGGCATCTAGAGCACTTGGGAAAGGATTCCCTGTTAAATACCAACTACCTGATGTTAGAGGTAATTCAATATCCCCATTATGAGGTTTACCAATAAATACAAAATTTTGCTTATCGTAAGCAGCAGCTATTGGTGGGTGTGTACCTTTCATAGAAAAGCCTTCCGCAGGTGACATAGTACCAGTGCTATTTAAACGTACCCAACTATTGTCATTATCATTTCCATAAATCCATTTTTCAGCAATTTGAATTGGTGAAGAATTTACTCCGTCATTTCCACCTATAAATGTAATTATTTTTGGATTTGAAGAATCAAAACCATCTCTCAATACATCATTAACTGCATATTCCGTTGTTTGTGGCTGACCAATAATACCAACAGGAGAAGACCAATCATTATACCTGTAAAGGTTTCCTAATCCTTGTTGGTCACGCTCAATATATCCCGAACTTGTAGCATCTAATAAACTTTCATTAAACTGGGTGGTAACTAAATAGTCATCAACATCATAGTTCCCATACTTTTTTTGAATCAATTGAGATTCTCCAACAAGATCAATTTGCCCATTAAGTTTTAGGTAATGGGTTATCCATAAACCTTGACCTAAATTATTTTCATTAAAAGGAGCAG
>NZ_JBFLKT010000103.1:0-3661 GCF_040883305.1 Lutibacter sp. | reverse complement strand
TACAATTTTTAATTTCAATTTTATTCTAAAATACGATTATACTCCGCTAAGCCATAGTAAAACTTTATACAGATTTAAAGTTTTCCATGTACTTCACAATTCAAAAAACCTTTTACATCATATATGATACCTTTAGGATTTAAATACTTATTGTAATCTATTTCTAAAAATTCGTTATGTGAGACGGCTAATACAATTCCATCAAATTTATTTTGAGGCATAATTTTTAACGTTTCAATACCATATTCGTGTTTAACTTCTGTACTATTTGCCCAAGGGTCAAAAATAGTAACATCTGTTCCAAATTCTTTTAAATTTTCAATTACATCTACAACTTTTGTATTTCTAACATCTGGGCAATTTTCTTTAAAGGTAATTCCTAAAACTAAAATTCTAGAATTTTTAACTTTAATATCTTGTTGCACTAAGAGTTTTACAACTTCAGAAGCTACATAATTTCCCATGCTATCGTTCATTCTTCTTCCCGCTAAAATAATTTCTGGATGGTATCCAACTTCTTGCGCTTTTTGTGCTAAATAATACGGATCGACACCAATACAATGCCCACCTACTAAACCTGGTTTAAAGGGTAAAAAATTCCATTTTGTCCCAGCAGCCTCCAACACAGCTTGTGTATCAATATTCAACAAATTAAATATTTTTGCCAATTCATTTACAAAGGCAATATTAATATCTCTTTGTGAATTTTCTATCACTTTTGCAGCTTCAGCTACTTTAATTGTTGGTGCTAAATGTGTTCCTGCAGTGATTACCGAGGCGTACAGATTGTCTACTTTTTTTCCAATTTTAGGCATCGAACCAGCAGTTACTTTTAATATTTTTTCAACAGTGTGCTCTTTATCTCCAGGGTTTATACGTTCTGGAGAATATCCTACAAAAAAATCTTTATTAAATTTAAGACCAGAAACCTCTTCTAAAATTGGCACACAAACTTCTTCTGTTGCACCTGGATATACGGTAGATTCGTAAATTACAATATCTTGTGGCTTTAAAACACTTCCAACCGCTTCACTTGACTTTATAAGCGGTGTTAAATCTGGTTTGTTTTTTTTATCTACAGGTGTTGGTACAGTTACAATATAATAATTGCAGTTTTTTATGTTGTTAATTTCTGTTGTGCAATACAATCCCTTCTCACTTTTAGAATTGTTTACAAGCACTTGTTTTAATACATTGTCTGAAACTTCTAAAGTGCTATCAGTTCCTTTTTTTAATTCAGCAATTCGGTTTTTATTAATATCAAAACCAATAACATTGTATTTTGTAGCAAATAACCTCGCTAATGGTAGGCCTACATAGCCCAAACCTATAATTGCTATTTTAATTTTTTCTTTCATTTTATTTTTTTGTTACCGTTGAAACGTCTTTTCGAACGCAGTGAAGCAATCTGTTTGTTCAGAACTTAAATTTATTTCTAACTTTTGGCTTCGAACACGCTCAGCCACCGTAAAACTTTGAATTTTCAGACTTCCAGGCTTCGGTCTCCAGACTTCAAACTTACTCCCTATACTTCTCAATATACCATTTAACAGTTTTTAAAATTCCAGATTCAAAATTCTCTGCTGCTTTCCATCCTAATTCATTTTCAATTTTACTGGCATCAATGGCGTATCTATAATCGTGACCAGCACGATCTTTAACATAGGTAATCTGATTTTTATAACTAGTCTCTTTTGGTACTAACGTATCTAATAGTTCACATATTTTGGTTGCTATATAATTATTATCGCGTTCGTTTTTACCACCAATATTATAAACTTCTCCACTTTTTCCGTAATCGTACACTAAATCAATACCTTTACAATGATCTAAAACATATAACCAATCTCTAATGTTTTTTCCATCTCCATAAATAGGAATTTCTTGACCTGCCAATGCTTTTCTTATAACTGTAGGAATTAATTTTTCATCGTGTTGATGAGGACCATAATTATTAGAACAATTAGTAATAACTGTATTTAAACCATATGTGTGATGGTAACTTCTAACAATCATATCGCTACTTGCTTTTGAAGCGCTGTATGGTGAATTTGGTGCATACGGTGTTTTTTCAGTAAACAATCCTGTTTCACCTAAAGTACCGTAAACCTCATCTGTTGAAACATGTAAAAATCGTGCATTTTCAAAACCTGACTTATAAACAAATGGTTTTTCCATCCAATATTTATAAGCAACATCTAATAGGGTGAACGTACCTTTAATATTGGTTTCAATAAAAACATCTGGTTCACTTATAGAGTTATCTACGTGAGATTCTGCGGCTAAATGAATAACCCCATGAACGATATAATGATGAAAAACGCGTTCCATTAAATTACGATCGCAAATAGAACCATGTACAAAAGTGAAATTTTTTAAATCTTTTACAGCGCTTAAATTCTCTAAATCTCCTGCATACGTCAAAGAATCTACAACTACAATTTTAAAATCTGAGTATTTATTAACTAAATATTCAACTAAATTTGAGCCGATAAATCCAGCTCCGCCAGTTACTAAAATAGAATTCATAATTTATTTTATTTTATTTAAACATTGTTTTAAAGAATCTTGCCAAGATAATATTTCAATATGAAACGTTTGTTGCATTTTTTCAGTTTTTAACAAACTATATTTTGGACGTTTTACTTTAGAATTAAAATCTTTTGACAAAATTGGAACAATATTACATTCACTTTTTGTGATGTTCGCGATTTCTTGAGCAAATTCAAACCAACTACATTTTCCTATATTTGAATAATGATAAATTGCTACATTTTTAGTATTAATATGTGGAATTATTGTAAATAACACATTTGCCAAATCTGTAGCATTTGTTGGCGAACCTATTTGATCTGAAACTACTTTTACCTCTTTGTTTTTTTGAAACAACCTTAACATGGTATTTACAAAATTGTTTCCATTTAAAGAGTACAACCAAGAAGTTCTAATAATTATAGCATTAGCAGGATTTATTTTTTGCAAAGCTTTTTCTCCTTTTAACTTAGTCAATCCGTACTTGTTTTGTGGATTTGTAGGGTCTGTTTCTACATACGGTTTTTCTGAAGCTCCATCAAAAACATAATCGGTTGAAATATGAATTAATTTCACTTTGTGTTTTTTAGAAATACGCGCCAAATTTCCGACAGCAATATCATTAATTTCAGCAGCTAAATCCTCTTCATCTTCAGCTTTATCAACATGTGTATAAGCAGCACAATTTATAATTACGTTAATATTATTAGTTGTTATAAATGCTTCAACAGCTTCAGGTTTTGTGATATCTAATACACGCTTATCTTCAAAATAACACGTGTAATTCGGGTAATTTTGCTCAATACTATGCAAAGCAATTCCCAATTGACCTTTTGAACCTGTTATTAATATATTATTCATTTACGTTTAACATTTGTTCAAATAAATCGGCTTTTTTAAAAGACACCTGTTCTTTATCTTTATCTGAAATAATTAATTCAGCAGCAGGATAATTCCAATTAATCGCTAACTCTGGATCATTAAATAAAATACCACGTTCTGATTTTTGATTGTAATAAGCATCTACTTTATAGCAAAAAATAGTGTCATCAAATAACGTTAAATAACCATGGGCAAATCCTTTAGGAATAAAAAGTTGGTATTTATTTTCCTCGCTTAATTCTACAAC
>NZ_JBFLKT010000102.1:0-4053 GCF_040883305.1 Lutibacter sp. | reverse complement strand
ATCACAATAACCATTAATATAGTTATCAATTTAGAAACTTTTAAGGTGTATTTTCCTAAGCTAAAAAGTTCAAAATTTAAAATATCATTTAATGTTTCCATTTTTGATTTATTGTGTTGAATTAAAAATACTAAAAAAAATCAATATAAATTATAACCTCTCTTCAATCCATTGTTTAAAGTCGAAAAAGTTTTTTGGTGCAACACCATGACCAACCGGATATTCCTGATAACTATTTTTAATTTTTAAATGATTTAAAAATTCAGGTGCTTTATTAGCCCATTCTACAGGAATTACCTGATCTACATTTCCGTGCGAAATAAAGAAATCTAATTTGCTATAATCATTTGTTTCTAAAGTAGTTGGTAATAATTCAGGGTTTATATAACCACTTAAAGCAATTACTTTTTGAACTTTTTCCGGGTAATTTAAAGCCACAGCATAACTTAAAATAGTACCTTGACTAAAGCCTAATAAAAATGTTTTTTCAGGAGATATTTTATATTTATTCTGAATTTCATCAATAAATTTAGCGATTAGTTCTCTAGCCTCAATAGCTTCTGGAATGTCTGAAAATTTACCCGCATCTGCGGTAAAATTGATGGTGTACCAGGCATAACTTCCAAATCCTAAATTTTGAGGTGCACGTGCGCTAATTATAATTAAATCTTCTGGTAGTTCGGTTGCAAAAGAAAACAAATCTTCTTCGTTGCTTCCGTAACCGTGTAAAAGTATTAAAAGCGATGTTTTTTCTGAAATTGTATTTGGTTCTCTTGTAATATATTGTAATGCTAGTTTTTCCATTGTTAAAATAAAAGTCGCGCTTTAGGCGCGACTTAAAATATATAATTTTATTAATTATTAAATTCCTTTAAACCAATCTTGAAATAAATCTCCAATTAATGGCATACTTTTTTCTTCTCCTTGCGCCGCACCAATAAGCCCTATTATCCAAAGCACCAATAAACCTAGGCCTATTAAACCTGAAGTCCATAAGCCAAAATAATTTCCAATTATAAAAGTATTTGCTAGTGAGAAAATATTAAAACCTATCATTTGTCTGATGTGAAAAGCAGCAAAAGAATTCTTTTTATCGTTGTTCATTATAAATGCAATTATTAAACCAATTACCCATAAATAAGCAATAATAGCAGTTGTTTTACCCTCGTTTACTGTTTGATTTTCCATAATTTTATTTTTTTAAAGCTTTTTTGTAAATATATAAAATTACAATACAACTTTGTTTTTTGCTATAATTCCATATACTTTTCCATTCATTTTTTTGTTTAAGAAAATTGAATTTTTAGAAGTAGAAACGATACAATCTTCAGTAAAAACAGTTTCAGAATCAGGATTAAAAAGTGTTAGGTTTGTTTTTTCTCCTTCATTTATTGAAATATTTTTAATTCCAAATCTGTCTTTCGGTTTAGTTGTTAAGCAGGTTATTAATGTTTCTAACGGGAGCACTTTGTTTAATGCCCCAAATAAACTTTCCATTCCTATAGTTCCAAATTTAGCGGCGCTATATTCAACTTTTTTATGCTCAACATCCATTGGATTATGGTCGCTGGTAATCATATCTACAACGCCATCATTCACACCTTTTATCAACGCTTTTACATCTTTTAACGTTCTTAAAGGAGGTAAAACCTTTGTGTTTGAATCAAAATGAACCAACTCGTCATCTGTTAAAACTAAATGATGTGCTGCAACGCTACAGGTAACATTTAATCCGCTTTTTTTAGCTTGTTTAATAAGTTTAACAGATTTTGCGGTTGAAATAGTAGGAATATGTAATTTTCCGCCAGTATATTCTAATAAAAATAAGTCTCTGGTAATTTGCATTTCTTCAGCTAAGGAAGGAATTCCTTTTAAGCCAAGTTTTGTGCTGTTTATATGTTCATTTACCAAGCCATTTTGTGCAATTGAATTGTCTTGCGGAAAACTTAAAATTAACGCATCAAAATTTTGAGCATATTGTAACGCAATTTTTAACAAATTGGCATTTTCAATCGGTTTATTATAATCGCTAAATGCAATAGCGCCAGAGTTTTGCATATCAAATAATTCTGCAAGGTCTTCACTTTTAGCATTTTTTGTTAAACTACCAATTGGATGCAAGGCTGTTGCACTGTTATTTCCTTTATTTTTTATAAATTCTATGGCAGATTTATTGTCGGCAACTGGGTACGTATTTGCATTTACAGCAACATCTGTAAAACCGCTTTTTGCTGCTGTTTTTAATCCGTTTTCTATGGTTTCTCGTTCTTCAAAACCTGGTTCTCCAAAACAAACACTTGTGTCAAACCAACCTTGAGAAATATGCAGATTTTCTAACCTTATTTCTTTATAGTTATTTGGATTTTCTATTGATGTTGAGATTTTTGAGATTTTTCCGTTTTCAATTAAAATATCTTGTTTTTTGTTATGAAACGGACTAGAGGAGTCAATAATTATTGCAGATTTTATCAGTAACTTCATATTTTGAAATATTTTAATATCAGTATTTCAATGAACAAAAATAGCACAGAAAAAGCTAAAAACCACTTAAAAAGCCAATTGATTTTTTGTTGATTGTTAATTTCGTCAAAAAGTTTATCTATTGAAGATGAAATTTGAATATTTTTATTGTTGTTTCGCAACGTGTTTAAATCTGCGTAGGATAAATCACTTTCAATTCTATTGTAATTAAAAGCTACTGTTTTTAAGGGCTCTTCTTTATTGAAGATAGTATAAAGACCACTTTTTAAAATTGTATTTTCTATAAAAATAGTTACTTTATTTTGCGCTACTTGTTGCAGTGGAATAAATTCAGTTGTTCCGTTAGAAACCTTAAGAATAGCATCTTTATTTAATGAAGCTTTAATATCAATTGTTGTTTCAGGATCGATTGTATAATACAATTCAGAAAATTTTGAACTGTTTTTAGCAAAATTGTAAAACACTGGAACAACTAGTGGTGATTGTACAAAATCTGAAATTTCTTTATTTAAAGGTGAAGCTACCCAATAAAAAGTGCTGTTTTTAGAAGTTACAGATGCCATAAAAGTCTGATTGTTATCGAATTTTAAAATAGCAGCTGTATTTTTAAAACTATTTTTAAAGTGTACAGATGTTTTTGGATATTGAAAATTGCTAATTTCTTTTTCAAATACATCATTTACAATAGGGTGACTGTAATTGATAGTTGTAATTTTATGTTCTTTAGAAGTTTTAGCATTTAATGCACCAATATTTAGTGTTTGTAACAAATTATTATACGATGCAATAATTGTTTTTTCTGAAGGAATTAAAACTAAATTACCACCATTTTGGTAATATTCTTTTAAACTTGTTATCAATGCATTTGGAAATTCTTCTAGTTCATTTAAAATAATTAACTGTTGATTTTGGATTGCATTATAATTTAAATTTTGAAGTGGAGTAGTGGTGAAATTAAACTCGTTTTCAGTATAAATTTTTGCTAAAAAATCCGATGAACTCCCAATAGATAGTACGTTTATTTTATCAGGTTTGGAAAGCGTAAAATAAAAGTCGTTATCAAATTCCAAAGAAGTGTCATTAAGTAATATTTTTCCGTAAAAATCAATTCCATTTGGAATGGTAAATTGGACATTGGTTGCGTTAGAATTATTAAATTTTGCGGTAGCTTTTCCAAACAAATTTGAATTATTAAACAATGAAACTGGAATATTTTCTGAATTGTTTGTAGTGCTTTTAATAACCACATTTAATTTAATTTCAGTAGTAGTTTTACTGGATATAAATAAACTATCTATAAAAATATTTTCGGTTGATACTGGTGTGACTTTTAAAAGTTGAATTGGCGAATTTACAATGCTAATATTATCAATATAATTTAAATTAATATCTTGAAAATCAGAGATTAATATATGTTTATGTATTGTGTTTTTAGCATCGTTTTTGATGCTTTTTAATTTTAAAATAGCACTGTTTAAATTTAAGTAATTGGGTGCATATTCTAATTTTATAAGTTCGTTTTTTAAAGTTTTAGTATCTAAATTTAAAAGCTCTTTATCATTTGTAATTATT
>NZ_JBFLKT010000101.1:0-2623 GCF_040883305.1 Lutibacter sp. | reverse complement strand
ATTGGAGGGGAATGGATAGCTAAAGTTGATAACAGAAGAGACCATTTTACTAAACGATATAAAAGTGTGGTGAAAAATCACTTTAATTTCGGAATTGATTATGGATTGTATAGTTTTAGACACACTTATATTACAAAATTATACAGAGAACTTGTGAAAAACTCTTCTCCTAACGAAGCCGAAGGTAAATTGATGTTAATTACAGGACACGCTTCTATCACTGCATTGCGTAAATATTTAAGAGATATTGATGCGGAGTTACCAGAAGATTATTCAGACTTGATTAAATAGTAATTTTATGAACCAATCCACATTAGATACATTTTATAACGAGCTGGTAAAAACTCTTTTTCATGATGTAATATTCTATATACCTAGTGAAATTATCCCTACAGATGTTCTTAAAAATCTTGAAAGTAAAATTCCTCCACATTTTTTAGATGAAATTTCTTTATTAGATGTCTATTATGGTATTGGTGAATTTGATTTAACAGAATTTAATGAGCGACTTATAAAGAAGCCAAAGCTATTTGAGGATACCATATTTTATCTTTTGGAGAAACAAAAAGAGCTTAATGCTTCTGCATTTAACTATATACTTAACAAATATATGGATAAGGTGGAGTTTTATTCTGCTATTGTGAATTGGCTAAACATCAATTTAAAAACCTTCAATAGAAATTTAGATTTTGGAACTATTGGAATATTCGAAATTCAAAATGAAATTTACAAAACACACTTTATAGAATTGATAAATTGTTTTTATCGTGAAAATGAGTATCCACTAAAACAATATTATGACCTTTCCGAAATAATTAAAATTTATATTCCAGATCTTATTTCAAGAATAGATCAATATAATTTAGAAGTTCCAATTGAATCTACTAATAAAGTATCAAAACCAGATAAAAAGATAGATGCAGATACGATTAAAACTGAAAAATCATCGAACAAACCAAAAAAGAGCATAAAAAAAGAACCTCTTATCTCTGAAAAAGAAGCTGAAAACTTTTTATTAACTAATGTTTTTAATATTAAACTGAATTGCAATGGCAAAGAAACAACGAATTAAAAATGAAGATCCATCCATAAATTTTCGATTATCCCCTGAAATGAAAAAATGGGTAATTAATGAAGCGATTTCTAAAAACGTGACTGTTTCAAATTACTTAAGAAATCATTTAGAAAAGTTTATTGATGGAACCTTGTATAGTGAGGTTAACAAATGGGATGAATATCTTCCTTTTCATAAATCAATAGAGTTTCTACAACTAATTACTTTTGTGTTTAGTAAAAGGAAAAACAGTAAATGCGAATCAACTATCCAACAACTAGAACAATATATTAAAACAATCAAACAAATGGATAATGAGGATTTACCTCAAGAGATAATTTCAGGGTTTGATACTGTATTAGTGGAATTAATTAAAGTTAAAAATAATGATCTAACTAATATTAGTTTTAAATTTTGTGGAGATACTTTTCATACCCCCGATTTTAAATATGACTTATTAGAGGATTACCTTCTAAATAAAGTGGAACCAATGGAGAATTACAATGTATAAAATTCACATATTTATTTGTGATATTTTTCGTGATTATTTTGTGATAAAAAAATATCACAAATACAAAAACCAGTTGCAACTACAAAATAAATTAGTAAAACCCTCTATTTTATTGAGTTTTTAGGTATAATAATCTAAGTTGCGAAATTGCAACTAAAATTAGACTTGTAATAATAACTAAATTAAATTCCACAAACAATTCGTTTAGAATAAAAAGGATCTATTAATAAACAAATCCATTTTCAATTGGTTCTAAATTTGTTATATATTCAGAGTTAAAGGTTCTGTCGCATCTGCCAAATATGATTATAAATTTTATTTGAATCTTGATTTACGAAGCTAAGGAGATAAACGATTTATAGGTTGAACTTTTAGGCTTCAACAATCGATTTTTCTTAATCATTCTAACTACTTCTATTCCTGATATGGTTCTCTTTGCAGATTCAAATTCTTTAAAGCCTAGACCAAGCATTATATTCCACTTTATCATTCGATGATCTTGCTCTACAATATTATTCAAGTATTTGCATTGCCTTATTTTTATATTTGAATAGTTTATTCTGTTATATAGTCTTATAGCAGCTATGTTCGCACCACTCTTATCAATGTTTATTAGTTCTGGCTTAGAATTACTATCTATAGCTTTTATTAAAAATCTTTGTACGGATATGCGTTGTCCTCATTTGGTTAACAAAAAATCTACAGTTTTTCCCTTCTTTATCAACTGCTCTATATAAATATTTCCACTCACCCTTTACCTTAATATAGGTTTCATCAAGTCTCCATCTTTTTCCAACTGATTTCTTTCGCTTTCTGAATTGTTGTTCAACAAGGGGAGTGAACTTAAATACCCACCGTTGAATGGTAGCGTGATCTACTTTTACGCCTCTTACAGATAGAAGTTCTTCTATATCTCCGTAGCTTAAACTGAATCTCAATTTAAAATAAACAGCTTGTAATATGATAACTTTTGGAAAACAAAGGCCTTTGAACATGTATTTTTGATTCAAATATAGACATTAAGCTTATTAAAGTTACAGATTCGACAGAGCCATACT
>NZ_JBFLKT010000007.1:0-6625 GCF_040883305.1 Lutibacter sp. | reverse complement strand
GGAGAGTATTAGCTGGTAAAAAATATAAAATTGACACCAAAGCAACATTAATGCTAATAGAGTTTTTGGGTACAGATTTAAGTAAAATTAATAATGAATTGAATAAATTAATGTTGGTTTTACCAAAAGAAGCTACCATTACTCCAGAAGCAATTGAAGACAATATTGGAATTAGTAAAGATTATAATAATTTTGAATTAAGAAAAGCTGTTGGAGAACGAGATGTTTTAAAAGTTAATAGAATTATCAATCATTTTGCTCAAAATCAGAAAGCAAATCCTATGATTATGACTATTTCTTTATTGAATAGTTTTTTTACGCAATTACTTATTTATCATAGTTTAAAAGACAAATCTAAAAATAGTGTTGCAAAGGCGTTAGGAGTGAATCCTTTCTTTGTTTCAGATTATACGGTGGCAGCAAAAAACTATCCAATGCGAAAAGTATCTCAGGTAATTGGACTTTTACGTAATGCCGATGTTAAAAGTAAAGGGGTAGGAGCAAATGCTTTACCTGCAGGAGATATTTTAAAAGAATTACTTTTTAAGATTATACATTAGATTTGCAATAGGCAATAGATAGTTTTTAGGATACAGTTTACACTGTTAAACCTTTACACTTTAAGCTGTTAAATCAGAATTATTTATCAACAACGATTCTGTTATCTCTATTGGCAATTTCCCAAGCAGTATAAAAAATTAATTGAGTTCTTTTTTGCAAAAGTTCGTAATTAATTTTATCAGGAGTATCTGAAGGTTGATGATAATCTTGGTGCGTTCCATTAAAATAAAAGATTATAGGAATGTTATTTTTAGCAAAATTGTAGTGATCAGATCTGTAATAAAATCGATTAGGATCTTCATCATCATTAAATGAATAATCTAAATTAATATTGGTAAACTTTGTGTTTATTTCTTCTGAAATGTTATGCAACTCAGTACTTAATTTGTCTGAACCAATTAAATATATATAATTTGGGTTTCCTTCGTGGGTATCATCCACACGACCAATCATATCTATATTTAAATTTGCAACGGTATTAATAAGAGGAAAAATAGGATTATTTACATAATATTTAGAACCTAAAAGTCCTTTTTCTTCACCTGTAACATGTAAAAATAAAATAGAACGTTTTGTCTTATTTCCAGATTCTTTAGCTTTCTGAAAAGCTTCAGCAATTTCCATAATAGCAACAGTTCCAGAGCCGTTATCATCTGCTCCATTATAAATTTCGCCATTTCTAATTCCTAAATGATCTAAATGCGCAGATATTACAATAATTTCTTCAGGCTTTTCAGAACCTTCAATAAAAGCTAACACATTTTCTGAAGGATTTAAATTAGGACTTAAATGCTCGGTTGGTATAATTTGAAAGTAATTATTACCTTCAAAAGGGGAAGCAATATTAGTATTGATATAGAAGTTTTTTAAATATTCAGCAGCTTTTGTATGACCAGGTTCTCCTGTATTTCTTCCTTCAAATTCATCTGAAGCAATATTAAATAGGTGTGTCTTTAAATCTTCAACAGTAATACTATTTGCATATTTGGTTGCATTAATTCCAGTAATTTCATTAGTTTCTGAAATATGATTGTTACTGCCACAACTAATTATGAATGCTGAAGTAATTAAAAAAAATATTTTTTTCATGAATATATTTTTGAAGAAATTCAAATATATAAAAATTTATCAGAGTTTAATTAGAATTTGAAATGGAAAACTGCTTTAAAGCTTTGTTAAAGCTAATTAAATTAGAATCAAAAAGTAGTTCGAGTTCGTTATTTTCAATAAGTATTTCGGTTTTACCACTTACAAATTTACTTGAAGACATCAGCCACAGTTCATCTGCTAATTGTAGCGCTAAATTAGCTTCGTGTGTAGAAACAATAATTGTTTTATTAAATTCTGATGCTAAATTTTTCAATAAAGAGAACGTATTAACGGTATGGTGTAAATCTAAATGCGCTGTTGGTTCATCTAAAACTATAATTGGCGTATCTTGTGTTAAGGCTCTGGCAATTAGTACTTTTTGTAATTGTCCATCACTTAATTCATAACATTTAGAATTCATTAAATGGGTAGTATTTGTTTTTTTGAAAGCCATCTGAATTATTTCCATATCCTTATTAGTAAGGTATCCAATCCAATTTGTAAAAGGCTGTCTGCCTAATGCAACCAATTCAAAAACTGTTAAACTACTGTCTGGCAACCTTTCGGTCAGCACCAAACTCATTATTTTAGATAATTCTAAATTTGATAAGTTATCCAAATTTTTGTTATCAATAAAAATAGCGCCATTTAAAGCGGGTTGAACTTTAGTTAAAGTTCTAAGTAATGTAGATTTTCCAATTCCGTTTTTTCCAAGTAAACATACCAAATTACCAGCTTTTAAATGTATGGATAAATCAGCTGCAATTACAGAAACCTGTTTTTTTGAAGTATATCCAATACTTAAGTTTGCTGTTTTTAGAATATGTTCCTTAGGTTGTTTCATTAATAATAAACTTTTCTTTTTCTAACCAACAACCAAATAATTATTGGCGCTCCAAATAATGATGTTATTGCATTTATGGGTAAGGTATATTCGCTAGTTGGTAATTGTGCAATACTATCGCAAATTAACATAATTATTGAACCACTTATAGCAACAGCAGGAATTAATGTTTTATGATTTGAAGTGCTAAAAAGTAGTTTTGTTAAATGCGGAACAGCCAAGCCAATAAAAGCAATGGGTCCAGAAAATGCAGTAATAACTCCGGTGAGTAAACTAGTTGCAATTAACACTAAATTGCGTGTTTTTTTGACATTAACTCCTAAACTTTTTGCATAATTTTCACCTAAAAGTAGTGTGTTTAAAGGTTTTATTATAAAAACTACAAAAGAGATTCCAATTAAAAAAGCAGCGCATAAAACTGTTATTTCTTTCCAGCTTAAATTACCAAGACTTCCAAAACTCCAAAACATATATTGTTGCAATTGAGAGGCACTTCCAAAATAAGCTAAAATACTTATTACGGCTGAAGTTAAACTACCAAACATCAATCCTATTATTAAAATGGACATGGTGTTTTTAACTTTTTGTGCAGCCATCATTACAGCCGAAAGCACTAAAAAAGCACCTAAACTTGCAGCAATTGCCAAACCTAAATTTGTAAATGCATAACTGGTAATATTTGCTCCTAAAAATGAACCTCCCAAAATTAAAATGGCGACTCCTAAACTTGCTCCAGAACTTATTCCTAAAACAAAAGGACCCGCTAATGGATTTCTAAATAAAGTTTGCATTAATAAACCACTTATAGATAAGCCAGAGCCTACAATTATTGCTGTAATTGCCTTTGGTAAACGCACACTTAAAATAATAGATTCCCAAGAATCTTTTTCAAGTTCACCATTTGTTAATGCTAAAAACACTTGTTTTAATGGAATGTAAACAGACCCTAAACTAAGGTTAACAATAAATATAAAAACTAATGTAATTAGTAGAATTATAAATGTTTTTTTGTATGATTTTGTTGGATTAATCAAAAATGATTGTTTAAAAAATGTACTAATTGTTGTATTGCCTTTCCTCTGTGACTGATAGCTCCTTTTTCTTTTAAATCCATTTCTGCAAAAGATTTATTATAACCTTTAGGCACAAATATAGAATCGTAACCAAAGCCACCAATTCCTTGTTTTTCCTTTAAAATTTGTCCTTTACAAATTCCGTCAAATATAAATTGTTTTTTGTTAATATTTAAGGCAATTACAGTTTTAAATTGTGCGTTTCTATTTAAGTTATCACCAAGCTCGGTTAATAATTTAGTTATATTATTTTCTGAATTATTTTCCTCACCAGCATAACGGGCAGAATAAACTCCTGGTCGGTTATTTAAAGCTTCAACTTCTAATCCTGTATCATCTGCAAAACAATTTAAACCGTATTTATTTGTAATATAATTTGCTTTTAAAATGGCGTTTCCTTTTAAAGTATCTGCAGTTTCTGGAATATCATCAAAACAATTTATATCCGCTAAACTTACAATTTCAAAATTGGTAAGCATTGCTTGTACTTCTTTTAATTTGTTTTTATTATTGGTAGCAAAAACTAGTTTTAATTTATTCATGATGGTAAGGTTCGTTTTTTAAAATAGTAAATGCACGGTAAATTTGTTCCACTACAAATAATCGAATCATTTGGTGAGAAAATGTCATTTTAGAAAAGGAAATTTTTCCTTGAGATTTTTGATAAACAGCATCAGAAAATCCATAGGGACCTCCAATTACTAAGACTAGCTGTTTTATGCCAGCATTCATTTTTTTCTGAAGAAATTGAGAAAAAGCAACGGATCTAAATTCCTTGCCTTTTTCATCTAACAAAATTAAAACATCTGTTGCCGCTAATTTCTTTAAAATTAAGGTTCCTTCTTTTTCTTTTTGCTGAGTTTCGCTTAAATTTTTTACATTTTTTAAGTCAGGAATAACTTCAATTTCAAAGTTAATATAATGTTTTAGCCTATTTTGGTAGGTTTCAATCAATGTTTGTAAGTTTTTATCATCGGTTTTTCCGATTGCTAATAGTTTAATTTTCATTAAAAACAATGTTCTAAATGGTTGTTAAATCCTTTTTTAAATCGTCCAACTCCAACAGAACTTTCCGAAACGTAAGATTCTTTAAAGTCAGATTTAATTTTTGTCCAGTCTTTATTTTTTAGTAAATATTTTAAGTTTGAATCACTAAAATGACTCCCACATAAAAAATATTCTCCATCTGGTTTTAGAACTAAGTAACGGTAATTTCCATAAATTTGAAAAAATATATTTTTAAAAATACTTCTATCTTTTATCCAACCTAAATCGGGATAATGTTCAATTGAACCATAATCAAAATTATAAACATAAAATGTAGCTGTGTTAAACTTTTCATCAATTTTAGAGCTACATTTTTGTTGTTTAGAAATCCATTTTTTTCGACTTTTATCAAAAGTTTCAAATGTAAATTTATGATGTTTAGCATCTTTATGTTCTTGAATATGAATATCGTAATTTTTTTTTCTTATTTCAAAATCATATAAAGAGTCTCTATAGTTTATTAATAAAGTAGCATCATTATCAATATTTTTTAAACTTTTTTGAATAAGTGTTTTTTTAATTTGTTCGTATGCAATTGGACTTAATTTTCCGAATGCGAAATCATATAAAACTTTATTCACCTCAACAGAATTCGTTTTGTAAGTTAAACACTTTAAAATATGTATTTTACACTTTTTTTTAAATTCTATAGAATCAATTTCAACAATATTTTCATCTAAATAAAATTTGTCTTGCGCATAAAAAGTGTTAAAATTAAAAATGATTAAAGTTAAAAACGCAATAATTTTTATTTTCATATTTGACAACTTTTCGTCAAAAATACTATATTTTCGTACTATTAAAAATTTTTATAAATGATATCACAAAAACAATTCGAAAAAGAACTTGATATAATAATTTCAAATGCCATTAGAGAAGATGTTGGTGATGGAGATCACAGCTCACTAGCCTGTATTCCAAAAGGAGCTATTGGAAAAGCAAAACTGCTGGTTAAGGAAGATGGAATAATTGCTGGCGTTGAAATGGCAAAACGTATTTTTAAGTATGTGGATGCAGATTTAAGAGTTGAAACTTTAATAGATGATGGCGCAAAAGTGCACTATGGTGATATTGTTTTTTATGTTGAAGGAAGCTCTCAATCTATTTTAAAATCGGAACGTTTGGTTTTAAATGTAATGCAACGGATGAGTGCAATTGCAAAAAAAACGAATGAATTTGTTCAACTATTAGAAGGTACAAAAACAAAAGTATTAGATACAAGAAAAACAACTCCTGGAATTAGAGCTATTGAAAAATGGGCTGTTAAGATTGGAGGTGGAGAGAATCATAGATTTGCATTGTATGATATGATTATGCTCAAAGACAATCATATAGATTTTTGCGGAGGTGTTACAAAAGCCATCAAAAAAACACAGCAATATTTAAAAGAAAATAACTTAGATTTAAAAATTATTGTTGAATCCAGAAGTTTAGAAGAAATTAAAGAAATATTGGCAGTTGGTGGTGTATATCGTATTTTAATCGATAATTTTAATTATGAAGATACCAAAAAGGCAGTGAAATTAATTGGAAATCAATGTCAAACAGAATCTTCAGGAGGAATTAATTTAGAAACTGCAAGAAACTATGCCGAATGTGGTGTAGATTTTATTTCATCTGGAGCTTTAACGCACTCTGTTCATAATATGGATCTGAGTTTGAAGGCGGTAGAGTAACTCAGTTGTAAAGTTTTAAAGTCGAAAGTGTGAAAGTTTTAGAAATGGACTATGTAGAAAAAAATAATTTTGAAGAACTTTATAAAAACACCAAAAAATAGAACAAATGATGTCAAGTTTAATAAGTAAATTAAAAGAAAGAAGATAGTTCAAAGTCTCTAAACCTTCGAACTTAACTGCAATAATGACAAGAAAAATAGAAAAAAGTCTCGAAAAAATTCCAATTTTAAATTGGTTAGTGATTCTTGGTAAAAAAATTAAAATACCAGGTCTGGAAGGGATGTCTTTGTATGATATTATTGAAATGTATGTTATTGGAATTGTAAAAGGTGCAT
>NZ_JBFLKT010000100.1:0-4921 GCF_040883305.1 Lutibacter sp. | reverse complement strand
ACAAAAACCCATTTTTAATTTCAGGATTCATTTCAAAAGCATGTCCGAGTCCCATTAATTTTTGTGGTAACCCTGAATCATAAGCAAAACGTTCATTAATAAATTGCGATGCTGTAACCGTATATGCTTTTTCAAAAGCATCAGAAGTGGTCAAATAGTTGTCTTCACCAGAGTTAATAACAATACCAGCAAAAGAATTAATCATTCTAGAGAATTTCTGATCAACAAATGTTCTGTACATATTTATATCCCTGAACAGGATTCCATACATAGAATCGTTCAGCATCATATCTAATCTTTCAAAAGCACCCATTACGGCAATCTCTGGCATACATAAACCTGAACAATAGTTAACAAGGCGAATATACTTACCGATATCATCTCCAACTTCGTCCAATGCTTTACGCATTATTTTAAAGTTTTCTTGAGTAGCATAAGTACCGCCAAAACCTTCTGTTGTTGGGCCATAAGGAACAAAATCTAGTAAACTTTGACCAGTTGTTCTAATAACCGCAATGATATCTGCTCCCTGTCTGGCAGCGGCTTGGGCTTGTTGAACATCTTCATAGATATTACCTGTAGCAACGATAAGATATAGCAAAGGTGAGTTCTCTTTCTCTTTATACTTCTTTACCTTTTCTTCTCTATAGGCAACATTCACTTTGACTTTTGAAGCAAATGTTTCAACTAATTCTTGAGATTTTTCTTCAATGTATGAAAAGTCAACTAAGTCAAGCTTCGTTATTTCTAAGCCATTTGCAATTTCTTTATTAAGTTCATTTGGAGTTAGTCCTTTTTTAAGCAACGCATTTACATAGTATTTGGTTGCGCCATAGCTTATGTTTTCTCCTATTTGATCGACAATTTTATTTGGAACTGGAACTCCATTGGCATCAATACCATCAGCTCCCATCATTCTTAAGGTGGTCCTTTCTATAGCCACTGTTGTATGCTTTTCAATATACGCTGATACTGGAGCAGCAATTTGTTTTGAAAGCTCTCGGGCTTTCGAAACTTTATTTATGTCTAGATTTAGTTTTGATTTAAGCATGTTTTTATTCTAAATACTTTTTTGTATGAGTAATAATTTCTTCATTCAATCCTAGTGTTTCGGCAATTTTAATTGCATCATACGTATGGTTTTTGTTTCCTGTTTTTATTATTTTAAACTGCATGAAAGTATTAATAAGTTTAATCCTTTCACTTAATGAATATTTTTTTTCTTTATTGTAATATTTCTTGTATTCTAAATAATTAAGGCCTTTCATTTTATAAAAAGACACTTTTTTAAATTCGGGTAACTCCATAAAGTGAGTGGATAAAAAGCTACAAACAGTCTCTTTTTGAGAAAAACTTTTTAACATAGCTGAAATTATGGCTTTAGCTTCAGTGGAGTTAGTTGTTTTGGCAAACTCATCAATTAATACAAGTGAATTTTTATCAAATCCTTTTATTGTTTCAGTAAGGTTATAAATTTCAAACCCAAAACTACTTAAGCCTTCCACTTTTTCTGACAGGCCTTCTCCAATATAGCTGATGTTTTCGAAAACGGAAGTTTTAAACTTTTCAGCCGGCACCCAAAACCCCATTTGAGCTAATATTTGCATAAAGCCAACCGTTTTTAAAAGTATCGTCTTTCCTCCCATATTTGAGCCAGTTATAACAATTGTTTTATTGTCAAATTCAGCATTTAATGGAGTGTAAGCTGTCTCTATTTTCTTACATTTATTTGCAAGAGGTAGGAATTGTCCGTTTACAATTTTAATAATCAAATTATCTGTTAAAATAGGCGGTGTCATATTATATTTGACAGCCAATCTGGATTTTGCAAAAAGAGTATCTATTATTTCAATTTTTTGGATATAGTCTTTTATAAGCTCTTTTTCACTTACTATTTTTTTAGAGATTGTTTGAAGTACTTCGTGCTCTAATTTAAGTTCTTTTGATAATAGAAGTTCTTTATCTTTATGTAAAACAAAATATATTTTTGGAAGTATTGGCTTTACTAATACTGATGTTTTGTTATAAACCTCTTTATAAACGAGTTCTGAATTAAGGTTATTGGAAAGGTTTTCTTCAATTATAATAAAATCTCTAAATTTAAAATCTAAATTATGTTGTTCTAAAATTTCATTAAACCTATTTCTTTTAATCTCTGTTAAAGCTTTATTTTTTTCTGAGATTTGATTTCGGATTTCAGCTAGTTTATTATTATACAAAGAACTTAAATAAAATGTTTCTTTGCCTTCTCCTTCGAGTGATAGATGTTTCAATAATTCTTGCGAATGGAATTCTAGATTCAAATCTTCTTTTATAACATCGTTCAAAAGGTTAACAATAATTTTAAAGTTGATTAATAGTTTTTTTACTAGGAATATATCAGTAGAATCAAAACATTTTTTGTCTAATGAATTTAAGTGCGCTATTTTTTTTAGGTGATTTTCTATCTTATCAGATGCAAAAGAATTTTCATTAATAAAATTAACAACTTTACCAATTGAATTATGGAAAGTACAAAGCTGTTCTTTATTTACAATAACTTCACACTTATTTTTATTCAACTGTCCATAAGGCGTTAAAGGAGAATATTCACCATAGAAATCGTTAAATTCAATAAATTGTATGGTGTTTTTAATGTTCATATGGATTAAATAAAATGGATTCTTTAATATTGTGTTTATAAATAATATCCCTAAAATCTTCTTTGCTAACATCTTTTAAAATAATAACAAACGATACTAATTTGTAGCTTATTTTAAAAGCTATCTCTAGCTTTTTTGTTAAATTTACGAGTTCTGAATAATCGAGAAATATTTTTGTAAAATCTTGTAGTAACAGCACATTACAATTTTTTGGTATTTCGGAGAGTTTTGTTTCAGTAAATGCCCCTTTTATCTCAAAAATCGTTTTATTTTCTATATCATCAAGCTGGTCAATTATTTTAAATTTATTAATTAATGATATGGTTTTAAGTTTATTAATATCAGAATTAATAGTTTTTTGATCTAATTTAACGATGTAATAAAAGCAACTGTTTTTAACGGAAGCTACTTGGGTAGTTCTGCTTGCAGCACCATCTATAATTATAGTATTTATATGCTCATGAGTCTTTAAATAATGTACAATCTCGGCAAGTTGACTATTATCTTCTGAACCGACAAGTTCTATAGTTCCACTGCGAATAGTTTTCACTAAAATTAACCTTCCTAAAACGGTCTTATATGGAAATACATGAATAATTTCAAACTGAGCATCACTTTTATGAATCATTAAATCAGAAGTGACAACAAAATCACCTATTTCTGTATAAATCTTTGGTTTTGGAGTATTAAATATTAAATCATTTTCTTCTCCATCAATTCCAATAGTAAAAAAAGCAGGATGAACAACCTCTCTAACTTTCTTTAATGCATAGTTAAGAAAGGTTGTTTTGCCTGCATTCTTTTTGTTACCTACTAAGAATGTAGTTTTATTGATCAGCTGATTTGTAATAGCACTATTCATCTTAATAAGGATAGTTTGTGCACTTTATTATTTGGTGTTTCTTTTCTTTCTTCTTAGATTTTCAGGAAGAAGAGATATTTCACCATTACTTAATAACATTGCAATTCCGTCTTTTGCAACCAATTTTTCATCATGACAATATTCGCAATTTTCAGAATCATGATCTTCTACATAATCTGGTTGTGAATAGGTAGCTACAACACTTTCGTAGTTCCTTAAAACAACTTTTTTCTTATTTTGAGAAATCAAGTAATTTGGCATCACAGGTATTTTACCACCACCGCCAGGAGCATCTACAACAAATGTAGGCACAGCTAATCCAGATGTATGACCTCTTAAATTTTCAATAATCTCAATACCTTTCGAGACTTTTGTTCTGAAATGAGAAATACCTTCAGATAGGTCGCATTGATAAATATAATAAGGTCTAACACGAATTTTTAAAAGCTCATGAGATAATTTTTTCATGATATTTGGACAGTCATTAACCCCTTTAAGCAGAACAGATTGGTTTCCTAAATTAACACCAGCGTTGGCTAATTTTTCACAAGCTATTTTGGCATCTTCTGTTATTTCTTTTGGGTGATTAAAATGCGTATTAATATAAACAGGATGGTGCTTTTTAATAATTTCGCAGAATTCTTCCGTAATTCTTTGAGGAAGTACCACAGGCATACGACTACCAATTCTAATAATTTCGATATGATCTATTTTTCTTAATTCGCTAAGAATATAATCTATCTTTTGATCACTTAATATTAATGGATCACCACCTGAAATAATAACATCTCGAATTTCTGGAGTGTTTCTAATATATTCAAATGCTTTTTCAAGATGACCTTTAGCCATATTTTCATCAACATCACCTACTATTCTTCTTCTTGTACAATGACGACAATACATTGAGCACTCATGTGTAACAAGCAATAAAGCTCTATCCGGATAACGATGCGTTAAACCAGGTACAGGAGAATCAACATCTTCATGTAGTGGATCATCTAAATCTGAAGGATCAACAAAAAGTTCATTAAGTGCAGGAATTGCCAACATTCTAACTGGACAATTTTTATCTTTTTTGTCCATTAAGGCAGCATAATATGGCGTTATTGCCATTTTAAACTTAGCTAATGTTTTTGATAGATTTTCCTTTTTTAGATCCGTTAATTTAACAACTTTTTCAAGTGTAGGAATATCTCGAATAGCATTTCGTAATTGCCATTTCCAATTATCCCAATCTTCCTGTTTTACATCTTTGAATAATGGGATGTGTTTATATTCGACTTTTTTATAATCTATTTTCATTTTTTTATATTTTAACTAAACTTATGCATAAAGACGTTCATACAAATCTCTTATGGTTTTGTCTTCTCTTAAAATATTTAACGTTATTTCAGCATGGTCAAGTGCATAACCATTT
>NZ_JBFLKT010000099.1:0-10063 GCF_040883305.1 Lutibacter sp. | reverse complement strand
GGTTCTATTTTCTTCACTTTTTGGGCGAATACATTTAGGCCAACCATAACTAATAATATAAATTTGTGATTAATTTTCATTTTAATAATTTTTGATATTTTTAAAAAAACTCAAATGTCATTCGGACAAAGAGGAATCTATTTTCGTAATTTGTGGATTCCTGCTTTTGCAGGAATGACAATTTCATCTAAAACAAGTTCTGCCTTTCAAAACTTTAAACTGTAACTAATTCATTTGAAGGAATTCTAACTTCTTTATCAGCTACAAGCATTTTTACCTCATTTACAGATTCATTAAAGAATTTACATTCTGTTTGGCTTTTGTAAACTTTAATAATGTTTCCTCTAAAATTAATTGTAAACGAATAAGATTTCCATTCAGCTGGAATTTGTGGATTGAATGATAAAACACCATCTTCCCAAACACGCATTCCTCCAAAACCTTGCACAACAGACATCCAAGTTCCGGCCATACTTGTTATATGACAACCTTCGTGAACTTCGTGATTATAATCGTCTAAATCTAAACGTGCTGTTCGTAAATATTGCTCATACGCTTTTGGCATTCTATCTATTGATGCTGCTAAAATAGCGTGTACACAAGGTGAAAGCGATGATTCATGAACTGTAATTGGTTCATAAAAATCGAAATGGTTTTCTAATTCTTTAGCACTAAATTTATTTTCGAAAAAGTAAAAACATTGCAAAACATCGGCTTGTTTTATATAACAAGATCGCAATATTCTATCCCAAGACCATTTTTGATTTATTGGACGCTGTGATTTATCTAATTTATTTACAGGAATAATTTCTTTATCTAAAAATCCATCTTGTTGTAAATAAATTTGTTTTCCTACATCAAAAGGAAAATACATATTATCTGCAACTTTTAACCATTCAGAAGTTTCTTGAGCAGTTAAATTTGTTTTTGCGATAACACGTTCGAAATCATCGGTATATTCTTTTTGCACTCTATTCAAACAATCAACAGTATAATCAATACACCATTTTGCTAAATAATTTGTGTAAAAATTATTATTGATGTTGTTTTCGTATTCGTTTGGACCGGTAACTCCTAAAATTACATACTTATTTTTAGCTTCAGAAAAATTAGCTCTTTGATGCCAAAAACGTGCAATAGCAATCATAACTTCCAACCCATTTTTTGGAATGTATTCGAAATCTTGTGTGTAATTTACATAGTTATAAATTCCATAAACCATGGCACCATTTCTATGGATTTCTTCAAAAGTAATTTCCCATTCGTTATGGCATTCTTCACCATTCATAGTTACCATTGGATACAATGCTGCGCCATTTTTAAATCCTAACTTTTCAGCATTTTCAATAGCCTTATCTAATTGATTGTAACGGTATAATAATAAATTTTTAGCAACCTTATCATCTTTTGTTGCCATATAAAACGGAATACAATACGCTTCGGTATCCCAATAGGTACTTCCACCATATTTTTCACCAGTAAACCCTTTCGGCCCAATATTTAAGCGTGCATCTGTGCCCAAATAAGTTTGGTTTAATTGAAAAATATTAAATCGAATTCCTTGTTGTGCTTTTACATCTCCTTCAATTACAATATCTGCTGTTTTCCAAATATCAGCCCAAGCATTAATCTGTGTATTTAAAAGCTCTTGAAAACCTAATTCGTTCGCATTGTGTACATTTGAAAGAGAAGCTGCATTTAAATCTTCATTTTTATAATTTAATGAACTAACATAACTACCAAATTTGTAAATTGTAGCAACATCACCTTCATTAACATTTAATTTATATGAATAAGTAAGTTTTTTAGCTTCAACTTTAGTTTCTTGAGCAACTGAAATTGCTTCATTATTGATAGCCAATGCTATTTGCATTGCTGTGCTAACGTGAAACTCTGTTTTTAATGTTTTTGAAAGAATACAACCACTATTTTCACCTTCAACTATTTCTAAAATCTCCCAAAAGAATTCATCATAATTGGAATCTTCATTTTCAATACCTGCATCAATATAAGGTGCGTAGGTTATTTCTCCAGAAAAATTTAATGCTTTTATACGGTACTCAATGGCGCCAGTTTCGTTAAAATCGATACTAACAAAACGTTTTGCAGTTACTTCAATTTGTTCACCAGATGCTAATTGAGCATTGAAAGAACGGCCTAACCAACCTTCTTTCATATTTAATTCTCGCTTAAAATTTGAAATTTCACAAGTGTTTAAATCAAACTTAGTTCCGTTTATAGCAATATGAATTCCAATCCAATTTGGAGCATTTAAAACTTTTGCGAAATACTCTGGATATCCATTTTTCCACCAACCAACTCTGGTTTTATCTGGATAATAAATACCTCCAATATAACTTCCTTGAAATGTGCTTCCTGAATAATCTTCTTCAAAATTGGCACGTTGCCCCATGGATCCATTTCCAATACTAAACAAACTTTCGGAAGCTTCAACATTTTCTGTATCAAAACCATTTTCAACAATGGACCACTCGTTTGGTATTATATAGTTCTTGTTCATAATCTTAATTCAATATTTTTTGTATAAAATCTGTTGTAAAACCAGTTGTATCACTTAAAACATAGTCTGCTTCCTTTAAAACTTCTGCATCTCCAATTCCTATACTTAACATATTTGCAGCATTGGCTGCTTCAACACCAGCAATGGCATCTTCAACAACTATACAGTCTTCTGGTTTCATATTTAATTTTTGAGCACCAATTAAAAACACTTCAGGATCTGGTTTTGCTTTTGAAACATCGTTTCCATCAACAATAGCCGTAAAACGATTTAACAAGCCTACTTTTTCTAAAATTAATGGAGCGTTTTTACTCGCTGAACCCAATGCATATTTTATATTATTTTGATCTAAAAAATCTAATAATTCATTAATCCCTGGTAATATTTCTTCGGCAGTCATTTTATTTACATACTGTAAATATTCCGTATTTTTTTGAATTAACAATGTTTGTTTTTTGTCTTCAGTTAATTCAACATTACCGATTTTCAACAAAATCTCTAAAGATTTAACTCTACTCACTCCTTTTAATAATTCGTTTTGCTCTTCAGTAAATTCGAAACCCAATGAGTTCGCTAAATTTCTCCAGGCTAAAAAGTGATATTTTGCGGTATCAACTATAACACCATCTAAATCGAATATAAATGCTTTTTCTTTTTTCATTCTAAAATTTAAATTTCAACAGTTACTGTATCATCTACATCTTTAACTTTTACTACTAAGGCTGCTGCAATTAATAATGAAACACCACTAACTACAAGTGCATAAATTGGATTTCCACCGTAAAAATATTTTATCATTGGTCCACCAATTACTGCATTTAAAATTTGAGGCAGTACAATAAAAAAGTTAAAGATTCCCATATAAACTCCCATTTTTTTAGCTGGAATTGAACCTGCTAAAATTGCATATGGCATTGCTAAAATACTTGCCCAAGCAATTCCGATTCCAAACATAGAAATGATAAGCCAGTTTTCGTTTGGCATAAAATAGATTGAAATTAATCCTAATCCTCCACCAACTAATCCAACTGCATAGGTCATTTTTCTACCAATCTTTTTAGCAATGGCTGGTAAAAAGAACGCATATACTGCTGAAACAGCGTTGTACACTCCAAATAAAATTCCTACCCAATCTCCAGCGTTTTGGTATGCAGTTCCGTGATCGTCTAATCCTAACCCATAAATATGATGTGCAATTGCAGGTGTAGAAAACACCCACATTCCAAATAAACCAAACCAAGAAAAGAACTGTACAGAACTTAATTGTTTCATTGTTAAAGGCATTTTCTTAAAATCAGAAAAAATATCTAACAAACTAGATTCTTCTTCAACCTCTTCCTTTTCTACTACTGAATTAAATAATGCCATTTCTTCAGGAGAATATTCTTTTGTTGTAAATACTGTAACTAAAATACTTGCTACTAAAACAACAGCACCAATAATAAATGATAGTAATAAGTTTAGCGGCACCTCACCTGAGACAGTTTCATTTGCAACACCAAACCAATTTGCTAAAACATATGGCAACCAAGAACCTATTACGGCTCCAATACCAATTAAAACAGTTTGCACACTAAAACCAAGTGTTCTTTGGTCTGATGGTAATAAATCTGCAACCAATGCTCTAAAAGGCTCCATAGCAACATTAAAAGAAGCATCCATAATCATTAACATCCCAGCTCCAACCCATAATGCAGGCATAAACTGGGTAAACATTCCAGCATTCGGCATTAAAATTAGGCCTGCAGCTGCAAATAAAGCTCCTACTAAAAAGTAAGGTCTTCTACGTCCAAGTTTGGTCCAAGTTTTATCACTATAGTGACCAATAATTGGCTGTACTATTAAGCCTGTTAAAGGAGCTACAACCCAAAACCAAGACAATTCGTGGACATCTGCACCAAAAATTTGTAATATTCTACTGGCATTGGCATTTTGCAAAGCAAAACCCATTTGAATTCCTAAGAATCCAAAACTCAAGTTCCAGATATCCCAGAAACTTAGTTTCCGTTTTTCCATATTTATAAAATTTATAACTAAAATACTAGTCAAAGTTAAATTAAGCTTTGATTGTTTGAGTGAAGTGAAAAATAAATTTTAGTACTGTAAAATTGCTTTTACATAACAAATATATAAATTAAATTTTCAGGAAATCAAATTAATAACTGTTTTTAGGCTTAAATAGGGTGTTATTTCTTACTCGAACGTTTTCGTAAATATGAGTTTACAGCTTTTAACCTCCAATATAAGTTGATTTCCGTATTTTAATTCCTGTAGAAATCACTTCTTTTTGAAATTCTTTAGGGCCCGTATGCTCAATTCTATTGATAAGTAATTCTGCTGCTTGTTGTCCCATTAAGTAACCATGTTGCGTAATAGCTGTTAAAGGTGGAGAGGTGAATTTCGATATTAATCCACTTGTAAACCCTAATACCGCAATATCTTCTGGTATTTTATATCCTTTTTCAATTGCCAATTTCATAGCAATGGCTGCATAAATTTCATTTACAGCTAAAATTGCATCTGGCACTTTTTCTAAATGAAATATTTTTTCAATTTGGGCATATAAATTTTCTGTATCATTAATTTTAAAAACATAGTCTTCATCTACTTCTAATCCAGCATTTAACATTGCCTTTCTATACCCTACTTTTCTCAAAGCTCCAACTGTTACATAATCTTCTGTTGTTAATAACGCTATTCTTTTAGAACCAATTTCTAATAAGTGATTTGCGGCTTTAAAACCACCACCAATATCATCTATTATAACTTTGTCACATTTTAGAGAATCTACAATTCTATCAAACAATACAAGAGGGAAATCATCTTTTAATAACATTTCAAAATGGCTATAATCTTCTTTTTTTTGAGTTTCTCTAGCAATTGAAACTATTACTCCATCAACACTTCCATTGGTTAAAACACTAATGTTTGAAACTTCTTTTTCAAACGATTCATTTGACAAACAAACCATTACATTGTATCCTCTTTTATTGGCGTGCTCTTCAATACCATCAATTACAGTTGAAAAGAAATGATGCACAATTTCTGGGATAATTACACCTATAACAGATGTTTTTTGCGCCCTTAACTGAAGTGCTAAACTATTTGGTTTATAGTTATAATAATCGGCATACGCCTTAATTTTTTCACGAACCTCTTCACTAATTTCATTACTATTTTTTAAAGCTTTTGAAACTGTAGAAATTGAAACATCAAATTCTTTGGCGATTATTTTTAGAGTAATTTTTTGCTTCATTAATAGTGTTTTTTTACAATGAGGTTTTGTACAAATATAATTTTTAAAAAGTGTACTACAAATTATATCTTAAAAATGATTTAAATATTATTAAAACAATTATTTAAGATTAAAAAGTCTCAATTTTTAAAATCACTCTAACGTTAGAGTGAGAAAGTTATTAACACGAAAACGTTGTAGTTGATCAAATTTCAAACGTTTTCGTAGTCTATTTATAGTAAAGTTTGTAAATTTACTTTGTGAAGTGTTAATCAATTTTAGTACAATTTATTAAACAAACCTTAATTATTAATTAACTTAAAATAGATGAAAAATTTTAAAATTTTTTTGTTTAGTGTCATTCTTCTATTTCCTGTACTAATGTTTGCTCAGCAAACAATAAAAGGAAATGTAACCGAAGCTACAGGTAATTCTCCGTTACCTGGTGTTGGCATTATTATTAAAGGAACTATTAAAGGAGCTGCAACAGATTTTGACGGAAACTATTCAATAGAAAACGTTAAACCTGGTGATGTATTGGTGTTTTCCTATATTGGATTTAACACTCAGGAAATAACCGTAGGAAGTAATTCAACAATTAATGTTGCTATGGTTGAAAGTGCGGAGTCTTTAGACGAAGTAGTTGTAATTGGTTATGGTACTACAACTATTAAAGATGCAACTGGGTCAGTTGCTGCCGTTACAGAAAAGGATTTTAACAAGGGAAACATTGTAACCCCTGCTAGTTTAATTTCTGGGCGTGTTGCTGGTGTTAATGTGACAACAGATGGTTCTCCTGGTGGAGGTTCAGCTATTAGAATTAGAGGAGGTTCTTCTTTAGGAGCGTCAAATGATCCGCTTATTGTTGTAGATGGATTACCAATATCTAACTCAACAGCCGGAGGTTCCAGATCTATATTAGCCTCAATTAATCCAAATGATATAGAATCTATGTCTATACTAAAAGATGCTTCTTCTACTGCCATTTATGGTTCTAGAGCATCAAATGGGGTTATTATTATTACCACTAAAAAAGGAAAGTCTGGATTTAATTTAGATATTAACTTTAAAGCTGGTTATCAAACTTTAGCTGATAAAATTAATGTTTTTAGTGCAGATGAATATCGAAATTTAATTACCGAAAGAGTTGCTGCTGGTCAAGGTGGAATTAGCGTAGAGCAATTAGGAAATGCAAATACAGATTGGCAAGATGAAATTTATGAAGAAAAATTCACTTTTGACCAATCAATTTCATTAAGTGGTGCATTATTTAAAAATGTACCTGCAAGAGTATCTTGGGGAAATACGCAACAACCTGGTTTGCGTAGAACTTCAAAATTTGAAAGAAACTCTTTAACTTTTAACTTAAACCCTAGTTTACTAGATGAGCATTTAAAAATTAACTTTAATGCTAACATTAGTTCTGAAAATAACAGATTTGCTGATGGAGTTGAAGGTTCTGCCCTTTATTTCGATCCAACACAACCTGTGTACGATGCAACTTCTCCATTTGGAGGATTCTTTGAATACCACACAAATGGTATTAGAGACAATGCAGGTAGAAATCCTGTAGCCAATTTATTACAAAGAGAAAATACTAGTATTGTAGATAGATTGTATGGTAATCTAGAATTTGATTATAAAATTAAATCTTTTCCAGAACTAAGAGCTGTGCTTAATTTAGGATACGACAGATCTTATGGTGTTGGTTCTAACATCCTTTCTACAGAGAGTATTAATGGTTTTAGATTTGAAGAAGATGGTGTAGTTTCATATATAGGTTCAGAGTCTCACTATACAAGTGAAAGAAAAAACTTGTTATTAGATGCATACTTAGCCTACAATAAAGAATTAGAAAACTTAAATATTGAAGCTACTGCTGGTTACTCTTATCAAAAATTTCAAGGAGAAGATTACAATACTGGAAATAAAATAGATCCTTTAGCTGAAAGAGACACAAACACACAACCTGATATTGTTTTATTAGGGTTCTTTGCCAGAACAAATTTATCTTTTATGGATAAATATTTGTTAACACTTTCTTACAGAAGAGATGGAACTTCAAGATTTAACTCAGACAACAGATGGGGTAATTTCCCTGCAGCTGCATTAGCTTGGAAAATTAACGAAGAAGATTTCTTAAAAGATTCTAATGTATTATCAGAATTAAAATTACGTCTTGGTTGGGGTATTACAGGTCAACAAGACATTCCTGCTTCTTACGCTTTCTTAGGAAGACACGTAATTGGAGATAGTTTTTCTCAATATATTTTTGGAAATACAGCAATTGTTGTTGGTATTCCTCAATCTAAATTTGAAGACATCAAATGGGAAGAAACAACAACTTATAACGTAGGTATAGATTATGGATTTTTTAATGATAAGTTAAAAGGTTCTATTGAAGTTTATTTAAAAGAATCTAACGATCTTTTAGCAAACGTAGCTGTTGCCGATGGTTCTAACTTTAGTAATGCTGGTTGGCAAAACATTGGTCAGTTTACTTCAAAAGGTTTAGAATTTATGATAGGTTCAGATATTGTTAGCACGGACGACTTAAATGTAAATGTAAGCTATAACTTAAACATAAACGAAACTAAAATTGATGAGTTGGCATTTGGTCAAGACATTGAAGTTGGTGGTATTGGTGGTGGTACAGGATCTCGAATTCAAGTTCACAGAGAAGGTTTTGCGCCATATTCTTACTTTGTTTATAAACAATTATACAATACTGCTGGTGCTCCTATTGAAGGTGCGTACGCAGATATAAATCAAGATGGAATTATAAACTCTAGTGACCGTTATATCTATAAAAAACCAAATGCAGATATTTCAATGGGATTCCAAACTGGAATTAATTATAAAGACTTTGACTTAAGTTTTAATTTAAGAGCAAGCTTTGGAAATTACATGTATAATAATGTAAATTCATCAAGAGCTCAATATAATTTATTACAAGATGTAACAGCGTTAGGAAACATTCCAACTACAGTATTAGAAACTAATTTTGTTGAAACTGCGAATGTTTTAATTTCTGATTATTATTTAGAAAACGCATCATTCCTTAAAATGGACAACCTAAACCTTGGTTATACTTTTAATAAATTCAATAAAGACATTTCTAGTATACGTGTTTGGACTGGGGTTCAAAATGTATTTACTATTACTAATTATAGTGGATTAGATCCAGAAGTTTTTGGAGGAATAGATAACACAATTTATCCAAGACCTAGAACTTTCTTAATGGGTGCTAATATTAAATTTTAAAAAAATAGAACATGAAGACAAAAAATATATTTAAATTATTATTTTTCTTTTTTGGAACTCTAATTTTCTTTAGCGCTTGTACTAATGAATTAGATGTAACTCCAAAAGATGATGACGAATTTTTATCTGAAGATTTTTACAAAAGTAAAGACTCTTACGTTCAGGCATTAGCAGGAATTTACGGAAACCTTTCGTTAACAGGAACCTCTGGCCCAGCCTCTTCTAACTTACAAGGAATAGATGCAGGTACCAGTCAATACGGAAGAACTTTATGGTATCTGCAAGATTTAGCTGCCGATGAAGTAATTTGGTCTTACGAAAATGATGAAGGTGGAGCCGTAAAAGCAATTCAAAGAAACACTTGGAGTGCTTCAAATACAATTTTATTAGGTTTTTTTAGTAGAGCAATGTTTTCAGTAGCATTAACAAACGACTTTTTAAGACAGTCTTCAGAAGAAGCATTAGCTAGAAGAGGTCATACTGCACTATCTAGTGAAGTTAAAACTTACAGAGCAGAAGCTCGTTTATTAAGAGCCTTAGCATATTACCATTTAATGGATTTATATGGAAAAGCTGCCTTTGTAACAGAAGATGATCCAATTGGTGTTTACCAAGGTCCTGAATACAATAGAGAACAATTATTTAGTTTTATTGAAACTGAATTATTAGCAATAGAAGGTGATTTAGTAGGTTCAAATCAGAATGAATATGGAAGATCTGATAAAGCTGTTGCTTGGATGATTTTAGCAAAAATGTATTTAAATGCAGAAGTGTATATTGGTCAAAACAAATACACAGAGTGTTTAACTTATTGCAATAAAATAATTGGAGGTGGTTTTTCATTAGCTTCAAATTACAGCTATAATTTCCTTGCTGATAACGATTATAATGAAGCAGGTCAAAACGAAATAATTTTCCCATTAGTGGTTGATTCTAAAGTAACCCAAAACTGGGGACCTACAACTGTAATAATTAATGGTGAAGTTGGTAGCCTAGAATCAAATGCTGTTGCACTTGGTGTAGATAATGGCTGGGGTGGAGCC
>NZ_JBFLKT010000098.1:0-5151 GCF_040883305.1 Lutibacter sp. | reverse complement strand
TTGCAGGTTTATCGGCTCTCCAGGAGAGGTTTCTTATACCTGTTCTAACTGCCATAAACCCTTTAGGTAAATCTTCAATTAAAGGAATTTCTAACATAGTTTTTATAAAACTTCCATCAGCATTATAAATGGTAGTTTTTGAAGGAAACCTGCTATAAGGAACTAAATAAGAAAAAGGTTTTTCTATGGTTGTTATTAAAATATAATTTCCATCAGGAGAGAACGACATACCTCTGTACATATCTTTTTCTTTCCAAAGTGTTTTGTTTCCATTTAAATCAACTTTGTATAATTCTGCCAATGCAAGTTGTTCAAAATTATGTTCGTCACTTTTATTTTTTAAAAGATCCTGATACGTTCTATTTTGAGCTTTTACACCTTGTTCACTTACTGATATTGTTGGTCCAGTAGGAACAGCAGTTTTAGTATCAATTAAGGGCTTTTTATCTTTTGAAATGGTTTTTACAAGCAGCGAGTTGCTATCTTTAAACCAAGAAAAAGGCATTCCAGTATTTGCATTTAAATTAGCGTCAGTTATTTTTTTAACTGCTTTTGCTTCAATATCTAATATCCAAAGTTCTACACCATTACTAACGGTGTTTGTAAACGCCATCATTTTTTGATCAGGAGACCAAGAAAAATTTGAATAACGTCCGTTTATTGGTAATCCGGCAGCGGTTTCTTCTTTAGAAGTTCTTCCAACACGAACTTTAATATCTGTATTATAACGTTGTCTGCTGCTAATGTTGGTTTTTGGATTAATTCTGAGCCCACCAAGTCGCATTTCGGTTTCAGAAAGTTCTTCAATATTTTTGAAATTAGAGCGGTATAAAAAAACGAAATTTTGACCTTTTTCATCCATTCGCATAGATGGAGCCAATGGTGCTTCCGCAAGTTCTAAAATTTCTTGAGGCGGTTTTTGATAGGTAAGAGCCTCTTGAGCAAACATAAATGTTCCCCAAAATAAAATTACTGTAAAAAGTATTTTCTTCATATTAAATTTGTTTAAATAGTGTGTTATCAAAGCTACTAAAACAATAATTGTAACATTATTAATAAAATGTTAAAAGCTAAATTTATGTTAAATTGTATATTGATTTTTAAAAATTTATGCGCTTTAAAAATGTATTTTTGGTAAGTGAATTAAAAAAAATTGTTAGAAATCTAATTAATTTTAATGATTATTTGGTTATTATTGTAGCAGTTGTAAAAATGTCAAGATTTTACTAAGTTTGAAATCACCCTAACAAAAATTAAAAATATGTATAATTCTAAAATAACAGGACTTGGATATTATGTGCCTGATAATGTTGTAACCAATGAAGATTTGTCCAAAATGATGGACACTAATGATGCTTGGATACAAGAGAGAACAGGTATAAAGGAGCGCAGATGGATAAAAGAAGGAAGTGAAGATACTTCAGCTGTAATGGGAGCAAAAGCATCAAAAATAGCGATTGAACGTGCTGGATTAACACCAAAAGATATTGATTTTATTGTATTTGCTACGTTAAGTCCAGATTACTATTTTCCTGGTTGTGGTGTTCAAATTCAAGAAATGTTGGAAATGAGAACCGTTGGCGCTGTAGATATTAGAAATCAATGTTCTGGGTTTATTTATGCAATGTCTGTTGCCGATCAGTTTATTAAAACCGGAATGTATAAAAATATTTTGGTTGTTGGTTCAGAATTTCATTCTGGAGGTTTAGATAAAACAACTAGAGGTAGAGGTGTTTCTGTAATTTTTGGTGATGGTGCTGGAGCAGCGGTATTGTCGAGAACAGAAGATAATACCAAAGGGATTTTATCTTCTCATTTACATTCTGAAGGAAAACATGCTGAAGAATTAACAGTTTTAGCACCAAGTATTAGACATTGGGTACCAAAAATTTTGGAAGAAAATGATAAAAATGATGAATCTTACTTTCCATATATGAATGGTACATTTGTATTTAAACATGCAGTTGTACGTTTTTCCGAAGCAATTGTTGAAGGATTAAAAACAAATAATTTAGAAGCTACTGATATTGATATGTTAATTCCGCATCAAGCAAATTTAAGGATTTCACAATTTGTTCAAAGGAAATTTAAATTGACCGATGATCAGATTTTTAATAATATACAAAAGTATGGTAACACTACTGCAGCATCTGTAATTATTGCACTTACGGAAGCTTGGGAAAAAGGAAAAATTAAAGATAACGACTTAGTTGTTTTAGCTGCCTTTGGTAGTGGATTTACTTGGGGAAGTGTTATAATGCGTTGGTAAATAATAAAAAATAAAAAAGCCTCAGAATGCAAGTTTAGAGGCTTTTTGTTTAAAAGTTATTGATTAATTCAAATAATTACAATATCCTTTTATTTTTTTATCAAATTTCTTATCTATAGTAAAAACTATTTTAATTTAGTTTTGTGACACTTTTAGATGTTAAAAAATAGCTAATTTTCAATTTATATAAATCCACCACTTCCTTCAGTTTCATTATTATCTCTTGCCTTACGTTTTTTGGCTTTGTTTTTTCCACCTCCAAATCGGTACATAAAACCAACATAAGCAGTTCTACTTTCCCAGTTAAATTGTCCGGTAGAAGGATATGGGTTTTCAGATTTAAACTTAAATTTCATACCTTCAAAAATATCATTAACACGCAAACTAACAGTTCCTTTTCCTTTTAATACATTTAAACTTGCACCCGTATTAATCATCCACATTGGGTCTACCTTAAATTGAATAGATTCACCGCCACCTCTATACATTGCAAATAATTGAAATCTAAGATTTTTTGTTGCCTTAAAATTATTGCTCAATCTAAAGTTTATTGAATTATTTGTAACTTCTAATTGCTCACCATTTGCAATTCCACTTTCTTTTTGAGTGTATAAATCGAAACTTGCATTTGTTCTCCACCATGTTGCAATTCTATAGTTTGAAGATATTTCAAAACCGTATCTATTATTACTTTCTGTATTATTAAATGAAAGTTCAACTTTATCTTCATCTAAAGGGTCAACATTTAATATTCTGTCAATATTATCATTAACTCTTCTATAAAAAGTTCCTAAAGTAAATGAACCTTTTTCGTGTTGTTTTGTATAGTTAAATTCGTATGAGTTTGTAAATTGAGGTTTTAAATTAGGGTTTCCAACAGAAGTGATTAATGGAGTGCTCCATTCTCTAATTGGATTTACTTGTCCAATTGACGGACGGTCAACTCTGCGACTATAACTTAATTGAAATTGATTTTTATCACTAGGATTGTAAGTGAAAAAAGCTGAAGGGTATATTGAAAATATTTCATCTGAATAATTAACAGTTTCATTTCCTTTTACAAAAGTTCCATCAACATTATATTGCTCAAATCTTGCTCCCAATTGCATAGATAGTTTGTTAAATTTTTGATTGTAATTAACATATGCCGAGTAAATATCACGATTGTATTCAAAGAAAGTATAATCTTTTAGTTTAGTTGCAAACCAATCATTACCGTCATCAATTAAATCACCATTTGAGTCGTAAATAAATTCATGCTGTGTTGTGACATTAGTGTTTCTAGTTTCATTAAAACGTGCTTCTAACCCAAGTTCTAGTTTTGAATTTTCAGATAATGGATTTGTATAATCTAAATTAAACAATCTTGTACCTCTTTCATTTTTAACGATATCATTATAATTACTGGTAAGATCATAAGAGCGGATTAATTCTTTATAATCTGCCAATTCAGGACCTTCTGAGTCAGAAAAATTAGCTTCAAGCTCTAGATTGTGACCTTTCTTTTCAAAATCTAGTGTGTAATTAAAATTATACGCTTTTGTATTAGATTCACCATCAACCAGCATTATACTGTTGCTGTTTAATACATTGTTAAAAGTAACTTTTGTGCCACCATCAAAAATATTATCAGTCAAATTTTGAGTTGTATAAAATGAAAAAGTATTCTTATCATTTATGTAAACATCTGCGCCGACTTTTAATAAATGTGAAGTTCTATCATCTAACATATCAAAGTTTTGAATTGAATTATTATCAAAACGCTCAACAACTCCATAATTCGAACTTTTACCATCGTTGACACCGTAATTAGCAAAGAAATTGACCTTTCCTGTTTTAAAATTCATGTCAACCGATCCGTTGAATCTATTATTTTCTCCCATGGTCAATCCGGTATTAATTGAAGTGTTAAAGCCAATATTTGCATTTTTGTGGAGTACAATATTTATAATACCACTCATACCTTCAGGATTGTATTTGGCAGATGGATTTGTAATTAATTCAACACTTTTAATCGATGTTGAAGGGATTTGTTTCAATAAATCGGCAGCATTAATGTTAGTAGGTTTGCCATCTACTAAAACGCGTACGTTTTCATTCCCTCTTAAACTAATATTTCCAGTTTGACTATCTACTGAAACTGATTGTACATTGTTCAATAATTCTGAAGCCGTTGTTCCAGCGGATGTCAAATCTTTTCCAACATTAATTACTTTTCGGTCAATTTTTTGAGTTATAGTGGAAGTTTCTGCAACAACCACTACTTCATCTAATTGTGCAGTATCTTCTTTGAGTTGAATTGTACCTAAATCAATTTTTGAATTTGCTCTAGTAATAGTTACTTTTTTTATTTCAGTTTTATAACCAATAAATTGAATTTCAATTGTGTTTTCTCCTTCTGGAATTTGTTTAATAGTAAAGTTCCCTTCATGGTCGGTAATTCCACCAGTTTGTATTTTGTCTTCCGTATTTTTAATTATAATACTTACATATGGTATTGCCGTATTTGTATTTTTATCTATAACTATTCCTGATATGACTCCAGTTTTAATAAAAGTTTCAATTGGATTAGATTCAGAAGGAATTTGTGCTGCTGCACTTAGTGTAAAAATAAAACTGTATATAAAGATTATTTTTTTCATTCTTTTAGTTTATTTTGATTAGTAGATTAAATTAATTTTTAATTAGTTTTTTATTCAGTAGTTAATGCATAGAACCTTGTAATACATAAGACTATGTTGTAATTTGGTTGAACTTCTCTAGTTTTTTTCAATTTTTATAAGGCTTTTTTGGATTGTGTTATGTTTAAAAGACTTCTTATTGCAAATAATGTTACTTAGAATATCATATTTTAACTAATTTTAACATATGAATAAAAAAAC
>NZ_JBFLKT010000097.1:0-3726 GCF_040883305.1 Lutibacter sp. | reverse complement strand
TAATTCTACAACTGCTGAAGTATTTAATACGCTAGATGAAACTGCATCAAGATCAGAACAATTTATAATAAAAAACCAAAAAACAATATTTATTGTATTAGGTTTAATTGTTGCAAGTATTTTAGGTTACTTAGCATATCAAAAATTTGTGAAAGCACCACAAGAAAAAGTTGCTGCAGACGAATTGGCTTTTCCAAAAGCATATTTTGAAGATGCGCTAACAACTTCTGTTGCTGTTGATTCTTTATTAGTTTTAGGATTAGAAGGTGCTGATGGAAAATATGGTTTTGTTGATATTGCTGATAAATTTAGTGGTACAAAAGCAGGAAATTTAGCAAATTATTACGCAGGTATTTCTTATTTAAAATTAAAAAATTACAAAGAAGCAATTGATTATTTAGAAGATTTTTCTTCGGAAGATGAATTGTTGGGACCAACTGCCAAAGGTGCTATTGGCGATGCTTTTGCGGATATTAATCAACCTAAAGAAGCGTTAGATTATTATTTAAAAGCTGCAAAATTAAGAGAAAACAATTTTTCTACTCCTTTATATTTATTTAAAGCTGGAAATACAGCTATGGAATTAGAAAATTACAGCAAAGCTTTAGATCTTTTTAATCAAATTAAAAAAGAATATCCAAGTGCAACTGAAGCTAAAAATATAGATATTTATATTAATAAAGCAACATTTGCATCAAAAAACTAAGTTGTAATGGCAACAACTAATTTATCTTATTACGATAAAGCAACAATCCCAAATGCGAAGAAATTTCGATTTGGGATTGTTGTTTCTGAATGGAATCCAGAAATTACTGAAAACTTATATTTAGGTGCTCAACAAGCATTAATAGAAAATGGAGCAACCGAAGAAAACATTTTAAAATGGGATGTTCCAGGAAGTTTTGAACTTATTTTTGGTTGTAAAAAAATGATTGAAACTCAAAATATAGATGCCATTATTGCCATAGGAAATGTAATTCAAGGTGAAACAAAACATTTCGATTTTGTGTGTGATGGTGTTACCCAAGGAATTAAAGATTTAAATATTAAATACGATGTTCCAATTATTTTTTGTGTGTTAACGGACAATACAAAACAACAATCTTTAGATCGTTCCGGTGGAAAACACGGAAATAAAGGTATAGAAAGTGCCATTGCTGCAATAAAAATGGCAGCTTTAAGAGAGTTTTAACACGCTTCTTTTTTAAAAAACTTGACCACAACTTTATAATTCAGTAATTTTGAGAATTACTGTATAACCCATTTTATATGTTTGGCAAATTATTTAAGCCTCGTGCGCATTATGTTTTTGATTACAAACCTCGTTATTATAACGAGCGCAAAGAACGTTTGCAAAAATTAGAGGAAAAATACCACGGAAATAAAGACAACGAAGAAGAAACTCCTAAAATTTCGTTATCTAAAAATAATCTAAAAAACGATTGGGTTAAAAATAAAAGAAGTGCTACAGATAGGGCTACAAATTTAAGACTGGCTATTATTATTGCTATTTTAGTGGGTATTGTAGCTTATATTTTTGAATTACATAAATTATTTTAATGTCCGATATTATTCAGTTACTTCCTGACCATGTTGCAAACCAAATTGCAGCTGGAGAAGTTGTTCAGCGACCTGCATCTGTAGTTAAAGAACTGCTAGAAAATGCTATTGATGCTGATGCAACGGATATTAAACTACTAATTAAAGAAGCTGGTAAATTATTAATTCAGGTAATTGATAACGGCAAAGGAATGAGCCAAACCGATGCAAGATTAAGTTTTGAACGTCACGCCACTTCTAAAATTAAAAAAGCTGAGGATTTATTTAATTTACATACAAAAGGTTTTAGAGGTGAAGCCTTAGCTTCTATTGCTGCAATTGCACATATAGCATTAAAAACAAAACAAGAACATACAGATTTAGGAACTTCAATAAAAATTGAAGGAAGCACCATAGTTTCGCAAGAATCGATCTCAACAACTACTGGAACTTCTATTGCAGTTAAAAACTTGTTTTATAACATTCCCGCACGACGAAATTTTTTAAAGAGCAATACTATTGAAACCCGTCATATTGTAAACGAATTTCAACGTGTAGCCTTGGCACATCCTACTATTTCTTTTTCATTTTACCATAACGAAAATGAAATTTATAATTTGGCTTCCAGTAATTTACGTCAACGTATTGTTGCAATATTAGGAAAGAAAACCAACGAGAAATTAGTTCCAATCAGTGAAGTAACAGATGTTGTGGAAATTAACGGATTTGTAACAAAACCTGAATTTGCAAAGAAAAAAAGAGGCGAACAATTCTTTTTTGTAAACAACCGATTTATTAAAAATGCTTATTTAAATCATGCAGTTACAAGTGCGTTTGAAAAGTTACTTTCTGGAGGTTATTATCCAACTTATTTTTTGTTTTTAACAGTTCCAACTAAAAGTATCGATATCAATATTCATCCAACAAAGACAGAAATTAAATTTGATGATGAAAAAACACTATATGCAATTTTACGTTCCACTATAAAACATAGTTTAGGACAATATAATGTTGCGCCTGTGTTAGATTTTGAAAGAAGTGCTTCTTTTGATACACCTTACGAATTTAAAGATAAAAAAACTATTACTCCAAGAGTTCAGGTAGATTCAAATTTTAATCCGTTTAAATCTGAAGAAAAAGGCACTTTAAAATATCCTTATAAAAAAGAGAACACTTCGCAATGGGAAAGTTTATATACAGGATTGAATACGGATTCTTTTGAAGTGGAATCTAAAAAAATCAATAACACATTATTTTCTGAAGTTTCATCAAACAGTAAAACCTATCAAATTCATAATAAATATATTGTAAGTAGTATAAAATCTGGAATTGTTTATATCAATCAGAATTTAGCGCATCAACGTATTTTATATGAAGAATTTTTAGAAAATATTACCGTTAAGGAAGCAATGAGTCAACAATTATTATTTCCTTTAGAAATTTCATTTAATAAATCTGATATTGAATTAATTAAAAACATAAAAGAAGATTTAGAAAATATTGGCTTTTTATTTGATAGCATTTTAGATGATACTATTATTGTAAAAGGAATGCCAGTAACTATTGTTGAAAGTCAGATAACAATAATTATTGAGCAATTATTGGAAGATATAAAAAATGATATTCCAGATACAAGTTTTAGCCAATTAGATATTATGTCTAAAAGTTTGGCTAAAAGTTTAGCCATTAAAACAGGAAGTAAATTAGATTTAAAAGAACAAGAAGAATTGGTAAATAAACTATTTTCTTGTAAACAACCCGATTTATCTCCGTTTGGAAAAACTACTTTTGTAACTATAAATATTGATGAAATTGATAAAAAATTTAACAACTAATGCGCTGTTAAAAATTTAAAATTATGGGAAGACTTACTGAAGCTGTTAAACACATTATAATAATAAATGTAATTTTATTTATAGTACCACAACTAATTCAAGGATTTGATTTGCAAAGTATGTTTGCTTTGTATTTTCCTGAAAACGAAAAATTTGGGTTTTGGCAATTTGCAACACATATGTTTATGCATGGAGGCTTTGCGCATATTCTTTTTAATATGTATGGATTATGGGCTTTTGGAACACCTTTAGAACAAATGTGGGGGAAGAATAAATTCATATTTTTCTACCTTTCTGCAGGTTTGGGAGCAGGAGTTATCTATACATTGGTAAACTATTATCAGTTTAATGG
>NZ_JBFLKT010000096.1:0-8895 GCF_040883305.1 Lutibacter sp. | reverse complement strand
AGCTCTTTTTATATATTTTATACTTTATTACTTGCTCAAATACATCTTTCTGCGCGAGTACAATTCATAAAATTGATCATCTTTTAAACTATCAATAAACAAAATACTTTCACCTGTAGATTTCATTTCTGGTCCTAATTTTTTATCTACATTAGGGAATTTATTAAATGAGAACACTGGTTGCTTAATTGCAAAACCTTCTAATTTCGGGTTAAAATTGAAATCTTTCACTTTATTAACTCCTAACATAACTTTAGTCGCATAATTCACATAAGGTTCTTGATATGCTTTTGCAATAAAAGGAACTGTACGCGATGCTCTTGGATTTGCTTCAATTATATAAACGGTATCATCTTTTACTGCAAACTGAATATTTATTAACCCTTTAGTTTTAAGAGCTAATGCAATTTTTTTAGTATGATCTTTAATTTGCTGCATTACAAACTCACCTAGGTTAAATGGTGGTAATGTTGCATTTGAATCTCCAGAATGCACTCCACAAGGTTCTATATGTTCCATTATCCCAATAATATACACATCTTCTCCATCGCAAATAGCATCAGCTTCCGCTTCAATTGCTCCATCTAAATAATGGTCTAGCAACAACATATTATTTGGAATTTTACGTAATAAATCTACTACGTGTTTTTCCAATTCTTCTTTATTAATTACAATTTTCATTCCTTGTCCTCCTAAAACATAAGAAGGTCTCACTAATATTGGAAAATCTAAGCTATCTGCTATTGCAGCTGCTTCATCTGCAGTTGTCGCGGTTCCATATTGAGGAAAAGGAATATCTAATTCAACTAATAATTCGGAAAAACGCTTTCTATCTTCTGCTAAATCCAGGGCTTCAAAGCTAGTTCCTATAATTTTAACACCCCATTTATCTAACTTTTCAGCTAATTTTAATGCCGTTTGTCCACCTAACTGGACTATAACTCCTTCTGGTTTTTCGTGTTCAATTATATCGTAAATATGTTCCCAAAATACAGGTTCGAAATATAATTTATCTGCGGTATCAAAATCTGTTGAAACTGTTTCTGGGTTGCAATTAATCATAATTGTTTCGTAACCAGCTTCTTTAGCTGCTAACACCCCGTGCACACAACAATAATCAAATTCAATTCCTTGTCCAATTCTGTTTGGTCCAGAACCTAAAACAACTATTTTCTTTTTATCAGTTACAACACTTTCATTATCAGCTTTAATAACTCCATCTGGAGTAATCATTTTATTTTCGAAAGTAGAATAATAATATGGTGTTTGTGCATTAAATTCAGCAGCACATGTATCTACTAATTTATAAACACGGTTAATATCTAATGCTGTACGTTTCGCTTTTACTTCACTTTCTAAACAACCTAACATATGTGCTATTTGTCTGTCTGCGAAACCTTTTTGCTTTGCTTCTAACAATAATTCATACGAAAGTGTATCTAATTTATTTGTCGAAATTTCGTTTTCAAGTGCTAATAATTCTTCATATTGTCTTAAATACCAATAATCAATTTTTGTAATTTCGTGAATCCTACTTAATGGAATTCCTATTGAAATTGCATCATAAATTACAAATACTCTGTCCCAACTGGCATACGTTAACTTTTGAATTATTGTATCATAATCCTTTTCTCCTTTTCCATCAGCTCCTAAACCATTACGTTTAATTTCTAAAGATTGTGTGGCTTTATGCAACGCTTCCTGAAAACAACGACCAATTCCCATTACCTCTCCAACCGATTTCATTTGTAAACCAAGGGTTCTATCTGAACCTTCGAATTTATCAAAATTCCAACGTGGTATTTTTACAATTACATAATCTAATGTTGGTTCAAATAACGCTGAAGTTGTTTTTGTAATTTGATTATCTAATTCATCTAAATGATAACCAATTGCTAATTTTGCAGCAATTTTAGCAATAGGATAACCCGTTGCTTTTGATGCTAAGGCTGATGAACGTGAAACACGTGGGTTTATTTCAATAGCAATAATATCTTCCTTTTCGTCTGGACTAACTGCAAACTGAACATTACAACCACCAGCAAAATCTCCAATAGAGCGCATCATATGTATTGCCATATCACGCATTCTTTGAAAAGTAGTATCACTTAATGTCATTGCCGGAGCAACCGTAATTGAATCTCCTGTATGAATTCCCATTGGATCCATATTTTCAATAGTACAAATAATAACTACATTATCATTACTATCTCTTAACAATTCTAATTCGTATTCTTTCCAGCCTAATAATGCTTTATCTATTATAACTTCGTGAATTGGTGAAGCTTCTAAACCTCTACTTAACAATTCATCAAAATCTTCTTTTTTATAAACTATCGATGCTCCAAATCCACCTAATGTAAATGATGGTCGAATTACCAATGGAAAACCATATTCTTGTGCAATTTCTTTCCCTTTTAAAAATGATGTTGCTGTTGTAGAAGGCGCTTGTCCAATTCCAATTTCAATCATTAATTTTCTAAACTGCTCTCTATCTTCTGTAATATTAATTGCATCAATATCAACACCAATCAATTCAACATTAAAATCTTCCCAAATTCCTTTATCATCGGCTTCAATGCATAAATTTAATGCTGTTTGTCCTCCCATTGTTGGCAGCACAGCATCAATATTAGGATGCATTTGTAAAATCTCTATGATTGATTTTGTAGTTAAAGGTTTTAAATAAACATTATCCGCCAAAGACGGATCCGTCATAATTGTTGCTGGATTTGAATTAATTAAAGTAACTTCAATTCCTTCTTCTTTTAGTGATCTAATTGCTTGGGAACCAGAATAATCAAATTCACATGCTTGACCGATAATTATTGGGCCGGAACCAATAATTAAAATTGACTTAATGTTTTTGTTTTTTGGCATCTGTAGTATTAATTAATAATTATGGCAAATATCTATAAAATTCAAATTTTTATAAAAAATAGTTTTCAAAACTTATTAAAAGGTCATAAAAAAAGGTGTTACTAAAAAAAGTAACACCTTATATATAAAACTATTGTTTCATTATTTCTTTGGTCTTGGGGCAGAAGAAACACTTACATTTTTTCTTCCTTTAGCTCTTCTTCTTGCTAACACTTTTCTACCAGTTGCAGAAGCCATACGCTCTCTAAACCCGTGTTTATTTCTTCTCTTTCTTTTTGAAGGCTGAAATGTTCTTTTTGGCATTACTTATAATTTTTAAAATAGTGTTTCTTTTTTTCTTAATTTACTTTAAGAAGAAGTCTCCTTGAAAGCGTTGGCAAATATACAAATCCTTTTGTGTTTGACAAATAGATTTTAAAAAAAAATAAAAAATATTAATTTTCAAGCTAAATTTGAAAAAATCCCTACTTTTATAATAAACAAAAATACCATTTTTATGTATCAAAAACCAATGTTAAAAGAAGGAAGTTTAAAAGATCAAGTAATTGTTGTAACTGGCGGTGGCAGCGGTTTAGGAAAAGCTATGACTACTTATTTTTTAGAATTAGAAGCTTCAGTTGTTATAACATCTCGAAATATTGAAAAATTAAATGCTGTTAAAATCGAGTTAGAAGAAAAAACTGGGGGAAAAGTTTTAGCTGTACAATGCGACGTTAGAAATTATACTGAAGTAGAAAATGTTTTAAAACAAACCTTGGCTACTTTTGGTAAGGTAGATGGTTTACTAAACAATGCTGCTGGAAACTTTATTTCGCCAACCGAACGTTTATCGGCAAATGCTTTTGACACAATTATTGATATTGTTTTAAAAGGAAGTAAAAATTGCACGCTTGCTTTTGGAAAACACTGGATTGCTACAAAACAACCAAAGTCTACCATTTTAAATATTGTAACTACGTATGCTTGGACAGGCTCGGGTTACGTTGTACCATCTGCAACTGCAAAAGCAGGCGTATTGGCTATGACACGTTCTTTAGCTGTTGAATGGGCTAAATATGGAATTAGATCAAATGCTATTGCTCCCGGTCCGTTCCCAACAAAAGGCGCTTGGGATAGATTACTTCCGGGAGAATTAAAAGAAAAATTTGATATGAAAAAGAAAGTACCAGTTGGCAGAGTTGGCGAACATCAAGAACTAGCAAATTTGGCGGCTTATTTAATGAGTGATTTTTCTGCCTATGTAAATGGTGAAGTAATTACTATAGACGGTGGAGAATGGTTAAAAGGAGCCGGTGAATTTAATATGCTCGAAGAAATTCCAAAAGAAATGTGGGATATGCTCGAGGCAATGATTAGAAGCAAGAAAAAGAAAGAATAAGAATATTAAAATTTGTTTTGCTTAAGGCTGTTTTAAAATAATTAATGAGATTTATATGTTATAACCAACCGTAACCCTACCCTACTTAATGTAATTAAAACTAGACAATGCCTGCAAATAATTTCGACATATTAGGGTTAACAAACGAGCAGGTAATTCTCGCCAGGGGAAAATTTGGACAAAACACATTAGACTACAAAAAAGAAAACGGTTTCTTAGACACCTTAAAACATATTGTTAAAGAACCAATGACGATTTTATTATTGGTTGCTGCTTCTATTTATTTTATTAGTGGTGAAACAGGTGACGGAATTTTCTTAGTAGCAGCTATTATATTCATCACCTCAATTTCATTATACCAAAATTCGAGAAGTAAGAGTGCTTTGGAAAAATTAAAAGATTTTTCTCAACCCCATTGCAAAGTAATTCGCAATGGTAAAATAGAAGAAATAAAAAGCAGTGAATTAGTAGTAGGCGATAGCCTAATGGTAGAAGAAGGAACATTTATTACAGCAGATGGAAGTATTATTCATTCCAACGATTTCTCGGTAAACGAATCCATACTTACAGGTGAATCATTTGCTGTTTTTAAAGATAAAACAAAGGAAGATAAATTTATTTATAGTGGTACAACTGTGGCAAGTGGTTTAGCAATTGCAACAATTACTGCTGTTGGCAACCAAACCAAATTGGGTAAAATTGGAAGGAGTTTAGAAAGTATAATTGAAGAAAAAACACTATTAGAAATACAAATTGCAAATTTTGTGAAAAAGATGGCAATCGCAGGTGCTGTAGCTTTTGTATTTGTTTGGACAATTAATTATTGGAATTCTCAAAACCTAATGAACAGCTTGTTGCAGTCACTCACTTTAGCCATGAGCATTTTGCCTGAGGAAATCCCGGTTGCTTTTACAACTTTTATGGCTTTAGGAGCTTGGCGTTTAATGAAAATAGGGATTGTAGTTAAACAAATGAAAACCGTTGAGACATTAGGCAGTGCAACCGTTATTTGTACTGATAAAACAGGAACCATTACTGAAAATAAAATGAGTTTAGCAAAACTTTTTTTGCTATCATCAAATAAAATATCTCAACCCAACAACCAATTATCAGATGATGAAAAACAGCTTATAGCATTAGCAATGTGGGCTAGCGAACCTATTCCGTTTGACCCAATGGAAGTGGCACTACACCAAACTTATAAAAATATTGTACAAAATGATGAACGACCAAATTACAAACTCATACACGAATACCCATTAGGTGGCAAACCACCAATGATGACACATGTTTTTGAGAACAATAAAGGCGACCGAATTATAGCAGCTAAAGGAGCTCCCGAAGCTTTGATAAATATTTCAAACCTTACAAAAATCGAAAAACAACAAATAAGTGAAGCCATTCAAATATTAGCAAATGATGGTTATAGAATATTGGGAATAGGTGTGTCAAATTTTACAGAAAACAATTATCCTGCAAAACAACAAAAATTGTCATTTCAATTTAAAGGCATTATTGCTTTTTATGATCCACCCAAAAAGAATATTCAAAAAGTATTAGAAGATTTTTATACTGCGGGCATTGCTGTAAAAATTATAACTGGTGATTATTCAGCAACTACTATTGCAATTGCAAAACAAATTGGATTTAAAGGTTACGAGAAAAACATTACAGGTGATGAATTGATGAAATTAGATGATAATGAATTAAAAAACTGTGTAATGAATACTACAATTTTTACCCGTATGTTTCCAGAAGCTAAATTAAAAATTATCAATGCCTTAAAGTTCAATAATCAAATTGTAGCAATGACAGGAGATGGCGTGAATGATGGACCAGCCCTGAAAGCTGCACATATTGGCATTGCAATGGGTAAAAAAGGAACGGAAATAGCGAAACAAGCAGCATCATTAATTTTATTAGAAGATGATTTGTCAAAAATGGTTGATGCAATAGCTATGGGCAGAAAGATATATGCGAACCTAAAAAAAGCAATTCAATACATTATCTCTATACACATCCCTATTATCCTAACTGTATTTATTCCCTTAGCTTTAGGGTGGATTTACCCCAATGTTTTTTCACCCATCCACATTATTTTTTTAGAATTAATAATGGGACCAACTTGTTCTATTATTTATGAAAATGAACCAATGGAAGAGAATACTATGTTTCAGGAACCTAAAGCATTGACAACTACCTTTTTTAATTGGAAAGAATTATCAATAAGCATCTTACAAGGATTGGTGATAACGGCAGGAACTTTATTTGTTTACCAGTATTCAGTTATTAGTGGTTACAATGAAGCTTTGACAAGGACAATGATTTTCACTGTTTTGATATCCGCAAATATTTTCCTCACTTTAATAAACCGCTCATTTTATTATTCAATTTTAACAACTTTGAAGTATAAGAATAACATGGTTTTATTTATAATTTTTATAACTATTGCTCTTGTAGCCCTTATCCTTTATGTTAACCCACTAACAACTTTTTTTGAATTTGAAACTTTGAATTTACTGCAATTAGTAAGCTGTTTTGTAATTGGCTTCATTTCAGTACTTTGGTTTGAAATATTAAAAATGATTAAAAGGGCAAAAACACATGCAGACAGAAAAAAAGCACCAATTAATAATATCTAAAAATTGCTACTAAAATTAATAAATAAGGACATTTCGCCTCAACATCATATATGTTCTAAATTAACCGAAGACCACTAAAAATCAAATCAAAAATTCTCAAAAACACATTTTCATACATAAATGGGTTAATATATTACATATTATAAATAAGTTAAATACTTAAATTTGCAATCAATTTTCTAAAACGAACAAATTATGGCAAATGAATATAGCACATGGCATCACCCGTACAAGCCAGCTAAAAAATATGACAAGAAAGTAGCATATTTTAGTATGGAATTTGGTATTCACCAAGCATTAAAAATTTATTCTGGAGGACTAGGTTTTTTGGCTGGTTCTCATATGCGTTCTGCACATGAGTTGAAGCAGAATTTGGTTGGAGTTGGAATGCTGTGGAAATATGGTTATTACGACCAAGCAAGAAATGAAGATAGAACACTTAGAACAGATTTTATAGAAAAAACATATAACTTTTTAGAAGATACTGGAATTGAAGTTGAAGTGCCGCTTCACGACAATCCTGCTGTAAAAGTGAGAGCTTATATCTTAAAACCTGAAATTTTTGGTTGCGTACCAATGTACCTATTAAGTACTGATGTAGAAGGAAATGACCATTTATCAAGAACTATCACAGATCATTTATACGATTCAAACGAACTTACAAGAGTTTCTCAAAGTATAATTCTAGGTATAGGTGGAGCTAAGGTTGTGGAAGCTTTAGGTGGTGCAGATATATATCATTTAAATGAAGGACACGCATTACCTGCTTTTTATTATTTAAGAGATCAAGGGATTAAAAAAGAACAATTTGCTTTTACAACACACACACCTGAAAAAGCTGGAAACGAAGAACGTGATGCAAGACATTTAAATAGATGTGGCTTTTTTGGAAGAACACTTTCTGAAGAAGAATTAAGACAAGAAATGGTAAACGATGGTATGATTAATTATACTGTTGCTGCTTTAAGGATGGCAAATAAATCGAATGCTGTATCTAAACTACACGCAGTAGTTTCAAATGATATGTGGAAAGGTTTTGATGGAATCAATAAAATAATTCCTATTACAAATGCACAAAATCAAAATTTCTGGCAAGATGAAGAAATAAAGAAAGCTTGGAAAACAAAAAGTACTAAAAAATTCAAAGATAGAAAAACGGAACTTAAAAATGAGTTATTTGATGTTGTGTTGAATCAAACTCAAAAAAAATTTGATCCTAACGTAATTACAATTGTTTGGGCAAGACGTTTTGCAGGCTACAAAAGAGCGGATATGTTCTTATACGATTTAGAGCGTTTTGAAAGACTGCTTTCAAACGAAAAATATCCAGTTCAAATTATTTGGGCAGGTAAACCATATCCAAAAGATTATTACGCTATTGATATTTTTAATCACTTAGTTAATTTTTCTAAAAAAAGAAAAAACTTAGCCGTTTTAACTGGGTACGAAATGGATTTATCTAAACAGCTTAAATGCGGTTCAGATATTTGGCTTAACACCCCAAGAATTACACGAGAAGCTTCTGGAACAAGTGGTATGACAGCTTCTTTTAATGGTTCTGTAAACCTATCAATTAATGATGGATGGATTCCAGAATTTCAAAAACACGGAGAAAACTGTTTTGTATTACCTGAATTAGATCACAAAAAACCTGTTTGGGAACAAGATCAAGAAGATTGTGCAAACCTATTTGATATTCTAGAAAACGAAGTATTACCAACATATTACGACAAGCCTAAAAAATGGCAAGAAATTGTATTTAATAGTATTACAGATACTATTCCTGAATTTACAAGTAATAGAATGGCAAAACAATATTACGAAGAACTATATAGCTAGTTGATTACTACTAAACCTTATAAAAGCACTTTAAAATTTTAAAGTGCTTTTTTTTGCTTAATTTATAATCTTAGAACTTTGCCCTTTTAAACTTTCCAAACCTTTATACCTTTCTAACTTGACAACCTTTCTAACTTTCAAACTTTTTTAAGCGTT
>NZ_JBFLKT010000095.1:0-4829 GCF_040883305.1 Lutibacter sp. | reverse complement strand
AATGCTTGGGCAAGCACTTACCTATTTTATCTATATTAGAAACTTACAGTTGCAAGGTGAATGGAAAAAAGCGCCAAAATTACTGCAATGGTTTTTGCTAGCTTTTCCAGTTTTATTGGTGATTTACTCCTACAATAACAATACATACGATATTGATAAATTGTTTAGAAACGATGCAATTCCACTTTGGTTATTAATTTTAGGAAGCATCGCTCAAGTAATTTTCACCTTACGTTTTGTGTATCAATGGTTGTATTCAGAAAAAAATAAAATATCCTCTTTACCTTTCGGGTTTTGGTTGTTGAGTTTAATTGGATCAATTTTAATTTTAATTTATGCAGTTATAAGAAAGGACCCTGTGCTTTTAATCGGACATTTAATGGGATGTGCTATTTATTTTAGGAATATTTTAATTTTAAGAAAACAGATTAAATAGTAAACTTTATATTTGTAATATTAATTACTTAGAATTGTTTTAAAATTAATATTCAAATGCACTAAATTTTAATTTATTTTTTTTGAATTTTTTATAACCTCTATACAATTAAAACAAATAAAAAAACAATTTGAAGAATGCCAGAATCATTTCAATTATGCATTGTAATTCCATGCTATAATGAAGAAAAAAGGCTAAATATAGCTCGTTATTCTTCTTTTTTAAAGAAACATCAACACGTTTTAATTTGTTTTGTAAATGACGGTTCTAATGATAATACATTGCAAGTTCTAACTAAAATTAAATCAAATTTCCCAAATAATGTTACTGTAAATTCTATGAAAAAAAATTCAGGAAAGGCAGCAACAGTTAGAACCGGTTTTATGCATTGTAATGCAAACTTTAATTTTGAGAAAATTGCTTATTTAGATGCCGATTTAGCAACAACTTTAGAAGAATGTGTAGAAATTAGTGAACATGTAAATTCTGAAATTGTGTTAGCTTTTGGTTCAAGAATTTCAAAAATAGATACCACGATAGACCGTAAAAAAGCCCGTCATTATATTGGTAGAATAATTGCTACTTTAATTTCTAACCAATTAAAACTACCTATTTACGACACACAATGTGGTTGTAAAATATTTGATAAAGATCTTTCTGAAAAAGTTTTTTCAGAAAAGTTTATTTCCAAATGGTTATTTGATGTAGAGATTTTTCATCGTATAATTATACTATACAGTGAAGAAAAAATGGGCGATATTGCAAGAGAAATCCCTTTGAAATCTTGGATAGATTATGACGAATCTAAAGTTAAAATTACTTACTTTTTTAAACTTTGGCTCGATTTGTACCAAATACATAAAACATATAAGCCACTTAAAAATAACATAAACTACTAATGATGTTCTTCTCAAAGAAAATCAATCCTTACACTTTTTGGGTTAGCATATTAATTTTAATAAGAGCTTTTTTAAATTATGCCATTCCTTTAATGGATAAAACTGAAGCTCGGTATGCAGAAATTGCCAGAATAATGGCAGAAACCAATAATTGGACAACCTTACAAATAGATTACGGAGTGCCTTTTTGGGCAAAACCTCCTTTATCTACTTGGTTATCTGCTTTAAGTTTTAATATTTTTGGAGTTAATGAATTTGCGGTCAGATTCCCCTATTTACTCCTAAATATTTTAGTAATTTTATTAATAGGAAAGTATGCAAAACGTAAAGGTTTGGATTTTTTAATTCCGGGTTTAATATTACTAACTATCCCAGAATTTTTATTACATACAGGCGTAGTTTCAACAGATACAGCATTGGCATTTTGTGTTACTTTAGTTATGATTTCTTTTTGGGAAGGCATTCATAATAAAGCACAAACTTTCTGGAAATACCTGTTTTTTATTGGTTTAGGACTCGGTTTATTAGCAAAAGGACCAATAATTATAATTTTAACCGCTCCCCCTATTTTTGTTTGGATGGTTATTTTTAAACAATACAAAACTGTTTGGAAATCGCTACCTTGGGTTTTAGGAATACTAATAACTGCCGTAGTTGCAATACCTTGGTATTATTTAGCAGAACAAAAAACACCTGGTTTTTTTGATTATTTTATTGTTGGTGAACATTTTAAACGCTTTTTAAGCTCTGGTTGGAAAGGTGATAAATACGGATTTCCAAAATCGCAACCAATGGGAATGATTTGGGTGTTTTTATTCGTTTTTGCCATTCCCTGGATTCAAATTCTTATTGGTAAAATTTGGAAAAATAAAACAAACCTTATTAAAAATAAGTGGGTTGCCTTTTTACTTTTTTGGTTCTTATGGACTCCACTGTTTTTTACCGTTTCTAAAAGTTTAATTCACCCTTATATTATGCCAGTTATGGTACCTATTGCTTTATTAATTACGCATTGGTGGGAAGAAATTAAACATAAAAAAAGAATTATTACTATTGCATTAACAATACCTATTCTCGCTTTTTTTATATTTGTAACAGCTTCATTATTCAATAAATCAAATTATTATATTAATTCTGACAAATTTTTTATTGAAAATAATACAGATAAAAACATTCCTATGTATCATTGGGAAAACAAAAGCTATTCGAGTCAGTTTTATTCAAAAGGAACCATAAAAATTATTGAAGATAATGCGGATTTATCAAAAAACTTGAATTCAAAAAAACCATTTTTAATAATTATACCTCACAAAAAAATTAAAAACATTGATAAGGAAAGTATGAAGCTATTAAAAGAATTAGAATCCAATTATAAAAAAAGCATCTATATTTTCAACTAATTTAGAATGATAAATATTATAGAGAAATATCCAATTGCATCACTATCAATTGTAATTGTATTGATGTTATTAATTCATTTAGACGTTCCAAATGTTACTATTATGGAAGCGCGTAATTTTATTACTGCACGTGAAATGATTCACGACAATAATTGGTTACTGACAACTATGAATGGAGAAGCAAGATACCAAAAACCGCCTTTACCAACCTGGTTAACTGCTATTTCCGGATTACTATTTGGTGTAGAAAGTTTGTTTGCATTGCGCTTACCATCAGCCTTAATGGTTTTATTTTTAGGTATTTTCAGTTATTATTTTTCATTAAAATTACAGTTTTCAAAAAAACATAGTTTAAACAATAGTTTAATTCTAATAACTTCATTTTATGTTTTTGGAATTATAAATGAAGCGCCGTGGGATATTTTTGCACACGGTTTTATGTTTGCAGGACTGTATTATTTATTTCAGTTTTTTGAATCAAAACAATCTGAATGGAAAAAAGCTATTTTAGCAGCCATATTTATTGGACTTTCAATTATGAGTAAAGGTCCTGTATCGTTGTTTGCTGTATTTCTTCCTTTTCTGATTTCTTATGGAGTTGTTTTTAAATTCAAAAATTTTAAACAAAGATTAGTTCCATTTATACTATGTGTGCTGCTATTTCTAGCCATTGGAAGTTGGTGGTTTGTGTACGTTAGAATTGCAGATACTCAAGCCTTTTTAGAAATAGCCACTAGAGAAACTGGAAATTGGAGCAGTTATAATGTAAAACCTTTTTATTATTATTGGAGCTTTTTTACGCAATCTGGTTTATGGACAATTCCTGCCTTTATTGGGTTGTTGTATCCTTATTTAATTAAACGTATAACCGATAAAAAGGCTTATAAATTTACGTTTTGGTGGACAATAATTGCTGTTATATTATTGTCTTCAATTCCTGAAAAAAAAGCGCGTTACTTAATGCCTGTTTTAATTCCGTTAGCATTAAATACTGGATTTTATATTGAATATTTAATGCAGGAATTTTCTAAATTAACATCCAAAAAAGAGACAATCCCAGTTTATTTTAATTTTGGACTTATCGCAGTTATAGCAATTATATTACCAATGGCATTGTATGTGATTTTAAAAGACAACTTTAATACTTATTTCTTGAATTATATTTTAACTTCAATAGCAAGTTTAATTATTGGTGTTTTAATACTTTTCAACTTAGCTAAAAAGAAATTTAAGACTGTTTTCTATTTAACGGTAGTATTTATGGTTTCTTTATTTTTATTCGGGTTGCCAATTTCAAAAGTTTTGAATAAAAATGATGATTTTAAAGCCATTAATACATTGTATTCAATTGAAAAAAAACAACAAATAAAAATCTACTCAATTGGAGAAATTACACCAGAGCTTCTTTGGGATTACAATGGAATTTTGAAAGATATTTACAAAAACGAAGCATTAATAATTCCTTCAGAAGAAAATTTTGGCATTTTAATTATGAATGAAGATGTTAAAAAAATTACTACACAATTATCAGAAAAGTATCACTTAAAATTAACAGAAACCTATAATTTAAATGTAGGTTCAAAAAATAAACAACGTTTAATAAGACAGCTTTATTTAGTTTCAAAAAAGTAGTACTTTTGACGAACTTTGATAGCAAAAATAATTACAGATGAAAACACTCACAAGAACAGATATTATTGCCTATTTATTTTTATTTCTTGTATTTGGTATAGGAATCTATTATTCAAATACAGACCTTCAATATTTTGATGAATTTTACACAAAAGAAGATGGTTTTGCTGAATATGGCACGGCTTTTTTATTGTTTTGTTCAAGTATACTATTAATCAATCGTTTTATTAAGCTTCAGAAGTATAAAAAACCACTTTGGAAACTGGGAATTTTAGCAATTGCTTTGGTCTTTTTATTTGGTGCTGGAGAGGAAATTTCTTGGGGACAACGCATTTTTAACATAGAATCTTCAGAATTTTTTAAAGAAAACAATGCTCAATCTGAAACAAATTTACACAACTTAATAGTAGATGGTAAAAAGGTAAATAAAATAATCTTCAGTCAGTTATTAACTGCTGTTTT
>NZ_JBFLKT010000094.1:0-6248 GCF_040883305.1 Lutibacter sp. | reverse complement strand
TGCTCGATTTAAACCCGAATCGGTTTTAAATGAAATTGATAAATCTTAAACTGATAACATTTGGTTGTTGTATGTGATAAAAATACACTATTTCAATTACGAACTGTTAATTATGTACTTCCCTAATTATTCATTTTTAATTATTCATTTTTAATCGAATAATGCAAGTAGGCAGTTATTCAATGTATAATAATTATAGTTTTCGGCATTTATTTTGTGTAATTTTGCCGCAAATTATACAGTGAATGAATTACTTATCAGTTGAAAATATATCTAAATCTTTTGGCGAATTAACGCTTTTTGAAAACATTTCCTTTGGAATTAATAAAGACCAAAAAATTGCATTTATTGCAAAAAATGGTACTGGTAAAACTTCGATGCTTAATATAATTGCTGGAGTTGACAGCTCAGATACTGGACAAGTAATTTCTAGAAAAGGTTTGAAAATTGAATATTTATCGCAAGAAGATAAATTAGACGATGCATTAACTGTTGAAGAAACTATTTTTGATTCGGATAATGAAACCTTAAAAGTGATTGAGGAATACGAGCACGCATTGCAGAATACTGAAGATGAAAACGAGTATCAAAGAGCTTTTGAGAAAATGGAGCGATTGAACGCTTGGGATTTTGAAACACAGTTTAAACAAATTCTTTCCAAACTAAAATTAGACGATTTAACTAAAAAAGTTGGTGAACTTTCTGGAGGACAACGCAAGCGTTTATCCTTGGCTTTAATTTTAATTCATAAACCCGATTTATTAATTTTAGATGAGCCTACAAACCATTTAGATTTAGAAATGATTGAGTGGTTAGAAAGCTATTTTGAAAAGGAAAAAATTACATTGTTTATGGTTACCCACGATCGGTTTTTTTTAGAACGGGTTTGTAATGAAATTGTGGAGTTAGATAACGGTGGTTTTTATACGTACAAAGGGAATTACACTAACTATTTACAAAAAAAAGAAGAACGAATAGAGCAGGAGCAAGCAACAGTAGATAAAGCCAAAAACTTGTTTAAAAAAGAGCTTGATTGGATGCGTAGGCAACCAAAAGCGAGAACTACTAAAAGTAAAAGTAGAATTGATGACTTTTTTGTAATCAAGGAAGCTGCTTCTAAGCGCAGAAACGACCATAAAGTTCAGTTGGAGATAGAAATGGAACGAATGGGAACTAAAATATTAGAACTTCATAAAGTATCTAAATCTTTTGGCGATTTAAAAATATTGGACAAGTTTGATTATAACTTTTTACGTGGTGAACGCATTGGTATTATTGGAAAAAATGGAACAGGAAAATCTAGTTTTTTGAATATTATTACTGGCGGAATTCCTATTGATAGTGGTAAAGTTGTTATTGGAGAAACTATAAAATTTGGATATTATACACAAGATGGAATTGAGGTTAAACCCGGACAAAAAGTAATTGAGGTTATTAAAGAATTTGGCGAGTATATTCCGCTAACAAAAGGTAGAAAAATTTCTGCTGGACAATTATTAGAACGTTTTTTATTCAGTAGAAAACGTCAGTACGATTTTGTTGAAAAACTAAGTGGAGGTGAACGTAAACGTTTGTTTTTATGTACTGTGTTAATTCAGAATCCTAATTTTTTAATTTTAGATGAACCTACCAATGATTTAGATATTATTACATTAAATGTATTGGAAAACTTTTTGTTAGATTTTCCTGGATGTTTATTAGTAGTATCTCACGACCGTTATTTTATGGATAAAATTGTGGATCATTTATTTGTATTTAGAGGTGATGGTGTTGTTGAAGATTTCCCAGGAAATTATTCAGATTTTAGAGCGTATGAAGATTCAAAACCTAAAGAAGAAGCTGTAGAAGTTAAAAAAATTGAACCAACTCCACTTGTTAAAACCACAACAAAAGCTAAGTTAACCTATAAAGAAAAAAAAGAATTTGATGGCATTGAAGAAAAAATAGCAGCTTTAAATACCGAAAAAAACACCATTGAAGCTAAATTTTTAGACGGTTCTTTATCTGGTGAAGAAATAAATGAATTGTCAATAAAACTTCAAGAAATTTCAAATGAAATTGATAAAAAAGAAGAACGCTGGTTCGAACTGTCCTCTAAGTTAGAGGAGTAGTTTTTTAATTAGAAGTACAAGAAAAAGAATTATTTAGAAAAAACTCTAGTATTTACAAAACCAATAAATTACAACCTCTAATATCAGAATTATCAAAACGTCCTAGCACTTCAAAAGTGCCGTTTTTATAGGTTTTTCCTAAATCTTGTGTAGCAATAAAAGAGCAAGAATTTATATTTGCTAAATCTATAACGTTAATTCCGCCTGATTTCCCTTCTGGTAAAATAGTTAAAGCATCTTCTGCATCGCGCGCTAAAATTTTCATCCATGGCGGACATTCAAAAACACCATTTCCTTTGGAATATGCTTGGCTTAATAATTCTGTCATTCCATATTCAGAATGAATTTCAGAAACTCCAAACCCATTGCATAAAATGTTGTGTAATTCTTCTCTAATAAGTTCTTTTCGTTTTCCTTTCATTCCGCCAGTTTCCATAATTATGGTATTTTTCAGATTAAATTTGTAGGTATCAAGTAAATCTAATAACGCAAAGGAAACGCCGATTAAGAGTATTTTTGATCCTTTTCTATCTAATTTCTCTAAATTTTTAGCAAGTTCATCTAAATTATCTAAGTAAAAACCGCTTTTTGGATTGTTAGATTTTTCAATAAAATTATTTACCATATAAATTAAAGAAGAACCGGTGCGTTCTAAATATGAAGGTAACAATGCTAAAACCGTGTAATTCTCTATGGAACCATAAAAATATTGAAAAGCTTTTGTAAAGCTCTCTTCATAAATGGCAACATCTGGGACATAGTGTTTACTTTGGGTCATCCCAGTTGTACCACTACTTAAAAAAGTTTGTTCGATTGGTGATTTTGATGAAATTATTTTATGCGATTTAAAAAATTGAATTGGTAAAAACGGAATTTCTTCAATTCTTTCAATGGCGTTTACATCAACTTTTAAATGATTTAAAAAGGTTTTATATACTAAGTTGTTAGCAGCCTGAAATCGGAAAATATCTAAGGTGATTTTATTAAAATCTTGAATACTATGTAACTTAAATGGCGTACTTCTTTTCATAAAAATTGGGAAACTTCACAAAAGTAATGTAAATTTACGCAACCTATTATCTTTTTAGGTATCTTATTAACAATTAAAACACTCGCTTTTGGGTTTAGAAAAGCTCATAAAACAATGTGCAAATAATGATAGAAAGGCACAAAAAGAAATTTACCAGCTTTTTGCCGGTAAGTTATTCTCTATATGTCTTAAATACTCTAAAAATAAACAAGAGGCTCAAGATAATTTTCAAGATGGTTTTGTAACCATTTTCGATAAAATTGGGCAGTTTAATTTTAAAGGATCATTTGAAGGTTGGATAAAGCGCGTTATGGTTAACACGATTTTATTAAAATATAGAAAAAAAACCGTGTTAAGTATTGTTACTGAAGAGATTCCTGATGAGGTGGTTGTTGACATCGACGATGACGAAATTTCTTTAGATTATTTGTTAAATCTCATCCAAGAGTTGCCAGAAAGATACAGAATGGTTTTTAACCTGTATGTATTGGACGGACATTCTCATAAAGAGATTGCAAAAATGTTACAAATTGCAGAAGGCACATCAAAATCTAATTTGGCTAGAGCGAGAGGCATTTTAAAACAAAAAATAGAGATACATCAAGAGAGTCAACAGTCTGTTTAAGATAAAAGGTTAAAGTGAGAGATTATAAGAATATTGACAGAATTTTTCAAGAAAAGCTAAAAGATTTAGAGGTCTTCCCTCATAATCAGTCTTGGAATTCAATTCAAAAAAAATTAGCTCCTGTTTCTCAAAAGAAACGATTGCCAATATGGCTTAAATTTGCAAGCGTAGCCGCATTATTTATATTGTTTTTTAGCATTGGAACTATTTATTTTAGTCCTGAATCTAAATTTTCAAGAAACTTTCTAAAAGAAAAAAATGAAAAAACGGTTATAGATAAAAAAGATAGCACTCTATTAACAACTTCAAATAATAAAACTACCGATAAAAAAATTACAGCACCAACTAAAGTAACTACTAATATTAATAGCGAAAGCACTTCTGAAATTGCAGTTATTTCGAATATGGATGAAGATGAATTAAATGGAAATTCAAATTTAAATAATAAAAACGATAAGACTTCTATTTTAGTAGATGCCCTAAATTTACCGTTATCAAATGCCAATGAAGAAAAAGTTAAAACAACACAGGCTTCAACTGGTAGAATAACTGTTGCAACTATTTTTGCACCAATTTACATAAGTGCTTTAGGTGATGGTTCTGGAATTGACAGTCAGTTTAAAGACAATCCAGCTTCAGGAAACTCATCTTATTCTTATGGAGTAAAATTTGCGTACAAACTTAATAACAAATTTAGTGTTCAATCTGGAGTTAACCTTATTAATTTAGGATACACAACAAATAATATTTATGTGACTCCGGGTGTTTCAGTTGTAGAGTTTTCGAATCTATCAACAAACCCTACAAATGTTGGAAAACCACAAGAATTTGCAACTTCAAAGCTAAGAGATCTTAACGCTATTGATCCAAATAAAGGAAGTTTAAATCAAGTTTTTGGTTATGTTGAAATACCAGTTGAATTAAAATATAGCGTTACCGATGGTAAATTAGGAGTAAATTTAGTTGGTGGTTTTAGTACACTTTTACTTAATAAAGATGAAGTTTTTGTAGAAACAAATTCTATTACTCAAAGTTTAGGTTCTTCAAACAATTTAAGAGCTATAAACTTTAGTGGAAACATTGGTTTAGATGTAGATTATTCTATAAAAGAAAATCTTTTTATCAATATTTCTCCAATGTTTAAAATGCAAACAAATACCTTTTCAAAAAACTCGGGTAGTATTCAACCATATTATTTAGGAGTTTATACAGGATTAAATTATAAGTTTTAGTTGGTTTATTATTTGGTTGGTTACCAAATATTGAATGAAGAAAGCCGTTTCAAATTTGAAACGGCTTTACTTTTTTTACCATTTAATATTCGTAGCTTTGTTGATATACTTAAAACCTATGTGTTTTGAGTATCTAATATCTAAACAGTATTTAATATGAAAACTACAACTATAAAAGGCACAATACAAAAAGCGCTTAAGAACTTAGGTGTTAAGCAATTAAATAACGGAACATCAACAGGTTCAAATTCGTTTGGAAATGGTGAAGTTCTTGAATCGTATTCTCCAGTTGATGGAGCATTAATTGGAAAAGTAACTTCAACCACCAAACAAGATTACGAGCAAGTTATTGAAAATGCGCAAACAGCTTTTAAAAGTTGGCGCTTAAAACCAGCTCCACAACGTGGAGAAATTGTAAGACAGTTTGGCGATAAATTAAGAGAACTAAAACAACCTTTAGGAGAACTTGTTTCTTATGAAATGGGTAAATCTCTACAAGAAGGTTTGGGTGAGGTTCAAGAAATGATTGATATCTGCGATTTTGCAGTTGGACTTTCACGCCAATTACATGGTTTGACAATGCATTCTGAACGTCCTGGACATAGAATGTACGAACAATACCATCCACTAGGAATTGTTGGAATTATTTCAGCATTTAATTTTCCTGTAGCAGTTTGGGCTTGGAATACCGCGTTGGCATGGATTTCTGGTGATGTTTGTATTTGGAAAGCTTCAGAAAAAGCTCCTTTATGCAGTATTGCTTGTCAAAATATTATAGCAGGCGTTTTAAAAGAAAATAATTTACCAGAAGGTATTTCAAACATAATTAATGGAAATTATGTAGTTGGTGAATTTATGACAACTGATAAAAGAGTGCCATTAATTTCAGCAACAGGTTCTACTAGAATGGGTAAAATTGTTGGAAGAACAGTTGGCGAACGCTTAGGAAAATCGTTGTTAGAATTAGGAGGAAATAATGCTATAATTGTAACCCCAGATGCAGACTTGAAAATGACCGTTATTGGAGCCGTTTTTGGAGCTGTAGGAACTGCCGGACAACGTTGCACATCTACCCGTAGATTAATAATTCATGAATCTATGTACACTAAGGTAAAAGACGCTTTGGTTGCTGCTTATAAACAATTACGCATTGGAAATCCTTTAGATGAAAATAATCATGTAGGACCTTTAATTGACAAAGATGCTGTTAAAATGTATGAAAATGCGTTGACAAAAGTTGTTGAAGAAGG
>NZ_JBFLKT010000093.1:0-2521 GCF_040883305.1 Lutibacter sp. | reverse complement strand
TTGATTATGAAATTCTATGCTATGTACATTTACATGCCAAAGTTAGTTTTTAAATTACCAGCCAATATTAAAGAAATACTCTCATTTTCTATATATATTATTATTGCTGGTTCTGCATCTGGAATTTTATTAGAAATTGATAAATTTATGATTCCTCAGATGGAAAAAATAGCTGAAGTTGCCTATTATTCTGTCGGAATTTATATTGCAAGTGTAGTTGCAATTCCAACACGAGCCATGCAGCAAATTACAAATCCAATTACTGCTAAAGAGATGAATTCCAATAATATAGTAGAAGTGGAGAAGCTATATAAACAAAGTTCTATAAATTTACTGGTAGTTGGTGGATTGTTATTTTTACTGATAAATTTAAATATCACGGAACTTTATGAAATAATAAATAGGCCACAATACACCAAAGGAATTTTGATCGTTTTAATTATTTCTATTGCCAAAATAATGGATTTAGCCCTAGGAACAGGAAATGCTATTTTGGTAAATTCTAAATACTATAAAATATTTTTTTATTTGTCATTAACTATGGCGTTAAGCGTTATTATTTTAAACAGATGGTTAATTGGTTTAATCGGAATTAATGGGGCCGCTTTAGCTACGTTAATTGTAGTTTTAATATATGGTGTTATTAAAATATTTTTCATAAGATCCAAGTTAAATATTCAACCATTCAGCAGAAATACTATAAAAGTTTTAGTAGTTATTATGTCAATTTATTTTGTAATTAATTTTTGGAATTTTAGTTTGAATCCAATCCTTAGTATACTTATAAAAGGTGTATTAATAACCTCTGTTTATTTAATTTTAATTAAAAGGTTGCATATTTCTGAAGATTTAAATAAGCTTTTTTCAAAGTATTTTTAAAAAATAAATGCTTTTGAAAATAGCAAAGTTGATGGTTAAAAATCAAGTATCATTTCTATAAAAAACTTCCAACTGTTATTCCTGCGAAAACAGGAATCCATAATATGTATTCTTTATTACCCTAAAATCATTTTAAATCTTAACAAATATTGTGTGGATATCTGCCTGAGATTAGATAAGACATACAATTACTCGAATCAATGTAATTTTTATTACAATACAAACTCATTTTAAATTAATATATTCGCTTTTTAGTAAGTTTTAATAACTTTTTATGGAATATTTTTACCACATTTTATACGGAGTCTTTATGGCATATTTTGGATTAATCTCTCCTGGTATGTTAAATATGACTGCTTTAAAAATTAGAATTAATACAGGTAAGTTTGAAAGTGTAAAATTTGCTATTGGAGCTTCTATTGTTGTATTTATTCAGGCAGGAATAGCTTTATATTTTGCTGATTATTTTTTGAAAAATCCAACAATTATTCAAACTTTAAAAAAAATTGCAGTTTTTGTATTTTTTATACTCTCAATTTTTTTCTATGTTCTTTCCCGAAAGCAATTAAACCCTAAAACAACTAGTGCAAATGGAAACTTTTTTTTAAAAGGAGTAGGGATGTCCGCAATAAATATGTTAGCAATTCCCTTTTATTTAGGCTTAAGTATTTATTTAACTTCTATTAATAAATTAATTATTGAGCAACCATATATTTTGCTATTTGTGTTTGGTGCTGGTATTGGTTCGTTCTTAATATTTTATACTTATATTTTGTTTGCAAATATTATTATTAAAAAAGTAAGTTTTATAGCAAAAAACATAAATTTACTTTTGAGTTTACTTTTTTTACTTTTAGGAATTTTCACATTGATAAAGATATTACAATAGTTTTATTTTTTATATTTACAGAATACAAATACTATATTGAATAATGATTAAAGCTATTGAGAAAAACTTAGAAAGAGGCGTTCAACTTTTACAAAGTATTTCTGACGAAGATTACCGAAATACTTCAATAGCACCATATTATTCTAGTATTGGAACTCATGTACGCCATATTTTAGATGTTTTCGATTGTATTTTTGAAGGTTTACCCAAAAAAGAAATTAATTTAATTAATAGAAAACGAAATAATTTAGCTGAGAATTTTACAAAAAATGGAATTTCTTATTTTAATGAAATAACCGAAAAACTTATATTATTAAAAGAATCGGATTTTGACCAAATTGTTAAAGTAACAGACGATTTAGGATTGGGTATTATTACAGCAAATTATACCTTGGGTGGCATTTTAATTCAAGCACATAGCCATGCGATTCATCATTTTGCAAGTGTTGGATATGTAATTTCTCAATTAGGAATCGAATTTCCAGATAACGATTTTGGATTTAATCCTACTACTCCAAGAACAAAAACTACTAATTAGCCACTAACTTATTAACAGTTCTTAGATATTTTTTATATTTAAAATAAACGGATATTAAGTATTTTAAATTGGTGAACTCACCTTTGTTAAGTTGTTTGTTTTTAACCCCAATTTTGTAAATAATTTTCCAATGATTTTTTATGGATTTTAAGGCTTTTAAATATGAACCTTTTGAAGCGTCATAAATATGAGTTGGTTCTGAAATTACGCCATTA
>NZ_JBFLKT010000092.1:0-3098 GCF_040883305.1 Lutibacter sp. | reverse complement strand
GTAGCTGATGGGCATCATAGAACTGCTGCTGCTGCAGGAATGAGCAAAGAATTTGCTAGTAACAATCCAAATCACACTGGAAATGAACCATATAACTATTTTATGGCGGTACATTTTCCTGACAATCAGCTTCAAATTATTGATTATAATAGAGTTGTAAAAGATTTAAACGGATTAACTTCAAAAGAATTTTTAGCTAAAATTTCTAAAAATTTCGAAATAACTTCAGAAAGTGAAGCTATTATTAAACCTACAAAATTACATGATTTCTCAATTTATGTTGCTGGAAAATGGCATGGCTTAACAGCAAAAGAAGGAACTTATAATGATAATGACCCTATTGGAAGTTTAGATGTAAGTGTGTTATCTAATTGTATATTAGAACCAATTTTAGATATAAAAGATTTAAGAACTTCAACAAGAATTGATTTTGTTGGTGGAATTCGTGGTTTAGGTGAATTAAGCAGACGTGTAGATAACGGAGAAATGGCTGTTGCCTTTGCCCTATTCCCTGTAAGCATGAATCAATTAATGAATATTGCCGATACTGGAAATATTATGCCTCCAAAAGTAACTTGGTTCGAACCAAAATTAAGATCTGGTTTAGTAATTAATAAATTAGATTAATTTAGTGAATATTAAATCAAATTTAAATACTATAAATAAAACTTTACCAGCACATGTTAAGTTGATTGCTGTTTCAAAAACAAAACCTGTTTCTGAAATATTAGAGGCTTATAATGCTGGACAAAGAGCTTTCGGTGAAAACAAAATTCAGGAAATGACTGAAAAGTTTGAAGAATTACCGAAAGATATTGAATGGCACATGATTGGACATCTGCAACGCAATAAAGTGAAGTATATGGCCAATTTTGTGTCTTTAATTCACGGAGTTGACAGTCTGAAAACATTAAAAGAAATTAACAAACAAGCATTAAAAAACAATAGAGTTATCAATTGTTTATTACAATTAAAAATTGCGAAAGAAGATACCAAATTCGGACTTTCATTTAAAGAAGTTGAAGAAATATTAAATTCAGAAGAATTTAAAAGTCTTTCGAACGTTAGTATTCAAGGCGTTATGGGAATGGCTAGTTTTACCGATGACGAAACAATAATAAGAGCCGAATTTAAAACTTTAAAAAATTATTTTAATACCTTAAAAATACACAAATCAACAAACTTCAATCCAACTATAATTTCAATGGGAATGAGTGGCGATTACAAAATAGCCATAGAAGAAGGAAGTACAATGGTTAGAGTTGGAAGTGCTATATTTGGAACAAGAAACTATAATTAATTTGTACGCAATACTCGACATAGAAACAACTGGTGGTAAATTTGATGAAGAAGGAATTACTGAAATTGCTATTTATAAATTTGACGGTGATCAAATAGTAGATCAATTTATTAGTTTGGTTAATCCAGAAAAAGACATACAACCTTTTGTTGTTAATTTAACTGGAATTAATAATGGCATGTTAAAAAATGCTCCAAAATTTCATGAGGTTGCAAAACGCATTGTAGATATTACTGCAGACTGCGTTCTAGTTGCCCATAATGCAAATTTCGACAATCGTATTTTAACAACTGAATTTAGACGTTTGGGTTTTGATTTTGAACGAGAAACTTTATGTACTGTAGAATTAAGTCAGAAATTAATTCCTGAACAAGATTCATACAAATTAGGAAAATTATGTAGCGCACTAGGAATCCCTGTTTCAAGCAGACATAGAGCAGATGGAGATGCAATTGCAACCGTACAATTGTTTAAATTATTGCTAAATAAAGATTTTGAAAAAGAAATTATAAAAAAGGCCATTAAAACAGATAATTCTAGAAAATTAGCACCCAAATTATTAACAATTTTAGATGAATTACCTGCAAAAGCCGGATTGTTTTATGTGCATAATGTAGAAAGAACCATTTTGTATATTGGAAAAGGAAGAAATATTAAAAAAACTGTTAATCAGTTATTTTTAAGAACTTCAAAAAAAGCTAAAACATTACAAGCCGCTGTTGTTTCCGTAACTTTTGAAGTAACAGGAAGTGAACTGATCGCACAATTAAAACATATAGAAGAACTTAAAATTAATAACCCTAAATTTAATTTTAAACAAAAGCCTAATTTTACAAGAATTGAATTTAGTAATACCAATTTACTCCTTATTGATAGGGGAAGAAACGTAGGAGAGAAATCGGTTTTATTAATTGAAAACAACAAGTTTAAAGGGTTTTGTTATACTGATTTAGCTCATCAAATAACAAATATTGAAATTTTAAGAAACCTTATTTCACCTATGGAAGATTCTATTCATAATAGGTGTACCATAAAAAAATACCTCCAAAGAAATAATGTTGAAAGAATAATTCGATTTTAATTAAAATAAATATTTTATTTTAGTGAAAATTAAGTAATACTCTAAATTGGAAAAACAAAAAGACACGAGACATTGGAAAATTAAACTTCATGAAATTATTTATGAAGCTGACACGCCTAACGGCAAGATGTTCGATATAATTTTAATTCTTGCCATTATTGCAAGTATCATTTTAGTAATGTTAGAAAGTGTTGAAAGTTTTGATAGAGATTTTCATAATTTTCTTAATATTTCTGAATGGATTATAACCATATTATTTACCTTAGAATACATTGCTCGTATAATTTCTATTAAAAAACCCAGCAAATATATATTTAGTTTTTACGGAGTTATAGATTTATTAGCAACCATTCCAAAATACCTTTCGTTAATTTTTGTAGGTACACATGCCTTGGTTGCACTTAGAGCGCTTCGACTTTTAAGAGTTTTTAGAATTTTAAAATTAACACGTTATTTAGGTGCTTCTAAAACATTAGCAGGAGCACTATATGATAGCAGAATAAAAATTTCTGTATTCTTATTTGTTGTAGTATTATTAACCGTAATATTAGGTACTATAATGTATTTAATTGAAGGTCCGCAAAATGGCTTTACAAGTATTCCTTACAGCATGTATTGGGCTATAGTTACCTTAACTACAGTTGGTTATGGAGATATTGCACCTCATACGCCTATGGGTCAGTTTATTGCTAGTATTGTGATGATTTTAGGTTATGG
>NZ_JBFLKT010000091.1:0-4136 GCF_040883305.1 Lutibacter sp. | reverse complement strand
TGAACCATTAATGTAAACGGAACGACTATATAAATAACAGATAAAAATATTTTTCCTAAATGACTAATTACTTCTTCTTTTTTAGCAAATAAAATGGATGCAAAAGTTATAAATATTGTTAAAAATAAAGCCACTCCAACATATTCGAAAATTATTCTGGCAGGAATGTCTTCAACATTTAAAATGTTTCCAAAAACAAAAAATAGACAGCCAATTAAGTAAGGGAATATACTTTTTAAAGCTATCATTCTTTTAAATTCGTATAAACACAGCATCATTAAACTAAAGAAAAGACATATAAATGTAATTTTACTATAGAGTATTGAAAATATTAAAACACTTACAAAAACTAGCCCTGATAGTGCTCTTGTTAAAAATTTTCCCATAAATTATAAATCTTCAAAAAGCAGTAAATATAAGTTTTTAGAATTGGTATTACCATAATTCATAAAATCATCATCTTTACAGTTTAGATTGAAATTTTTAATAGCACTAATGTTACTAGGTATATTGCCTTGGTAACGTGTTTTAATACCTGTTAAACTATCGCCTTTAGATGTTACTAACTGGCTGGTTGTAGCATAAACTATAAAATTCTCTGATAATTCGGAGATTTTATGTTCTTTTAGTTGATTTGAAGAAAATAAAATACTTCCATTTTCAGCAATTAAGTGTTCACAACTTAAAAATATTGGAAATTGTTGTGTTAGTTTATCAGTAGTTTTAAGATTTAATGATTTTATTAGCTTTAATAAATCAGTATCGTTACAGCTGATTGTTTCCCAGGAATTTTCTTGAATAATATTATTTAAATTTATAATTACCTCTTGTAATGTGGTACAATATAAAAACTTACCATTATTCTTAATAAAATTTTTTACAAAAATTTGATCAAGTGGTAAGTTTTGTAATTCTGAAGATGGTTCTTCAGTTACCTTTTCTTTCGGAGTATTAAATAATTTTTTGAATAAATTCATTGGCTACTTTGAATAAATTCAAAATTATGAAAAACTTATGAAACTACTCTGTTGTTTCGGATGAATTTTCAATATTTGGTGTTTCAGAAGCGTGTATTTCTTCAATTTTTTCAATTACTTCTTCTTTATCAAATGGTCTGCTACCAAAAATAACTTCTAAATCTTTTTTAAAGATTACTTCTTTCTCTAATAAAAGCTCAGCTAAAGTTACCAACTTTTCTTTATTTTCAGTTAGGATTTTTATAGCTCTTTGGTACTGTTCTTCAATAATTAAAGAAATTTCTTTATCAATAGTTCGTGCAGTTTCTTCACTATAAGGTTTTGTGAAATTATAATCAGACTGGCCACTAGAATCATAATAAGTTATATTTCCAATTTTGTCGTTTAAACCATAAATAGTAACCATTGCTTTCGCTTGTCTTGTTACTTTTTCCAGATCGTTAAGTGCACCGGTAGAAATTTTATCAAACATTATTTTTTCTGCAGCTCTACCTGCTAAGGTAGCACACATTTCATCTAACATTTGTTCTGCTTGTACAATTTGACGTTCTTCTGGTAAATACCACGCAGCTCCTAAAGATTGTCCTCTTGGCACAATGGTAACTTTTACAAGAGGAGCAGCGTGCTCTAGCATCCAACTTGCTGTTGCATGTCCAGCTTCGTGAAAAGCAATTGTTTTCTTTTCTTTTGGAGAAATTAATTTGTTTTTCTTTTCTAATCCCCCAACTATTCTATCCACTGCATCTAAAAAATCTTGGTGATGAACAGCTTTTTTACCTTGTCTAGCAGCAATTAAAGCAGCCTCGTTACATAAGTTTGCAATATCTGCTCCTGAAAATCCAGGTGTTTGTTGTGATAGAAAGGCTACATCAACATCTTTATGAACTTTTATAGGTTTAATATGAACTTTAAAAATTGCTTCACGCTCGTTTAAATCCGGTAAATCAACATAAATTTGACGGTCAAATCTACCTGCCCTTAAAAGTGCTTTGTCCAATACATCTGCACGGTTGGTTGCAGCAATAACAATTACATTAGTGTCAGTTCCAAAACCATCCATCTCAGTTAATAGTTGGTTTAACGTGTTTTCTCTTTCGTCATTTCCACCAGTCATATTACTTTTTCCACGTGCTCTACCAACGGCGTCAATTTCATCAATAAAAATAATTGAAGGTGCTTTTTGTTGCGCTTGTTTAAATAGATCTCGTACTCGAGATGCTCCAACACCTACAAACATTTCAACAAAATCTGAACCTGAAAGTGAGAAGAATGGAACGCCAGCTTCACCGGCAACAGCTTTGGCTAACAGGGTTTTACCTGTTCCTGGAGGTCCTACCAATAAGGCTCCTTTTGGAATTTTTCCACCAAGTGAAGTATATTTATCCGGGCTTTTTAAGAAATCTACAATTTCTTGTACTTCTTCTTTTGCACCTAATAACCCAGCTACATCTTTAAAAGAAGTTTTTACTTTTTGATCTTGATCAAACAATTTAGCTTTGGATTTTCCAATACTAAATATTTGACCACCACCACCACCTGAGCCACCGCCAGACATACGACGCATAAAATAAATCCATAAACCAATTAAAAATATAAATGGTAAATAAATAAATAACTGATCTAACAGATTTGTTTTTTCTTCAAATTTAATATCAAAATCAAGCTCAAATTCATCTTTTGAAGCTTCTAAATTTTCTTGAAAATTCTTTAAATCACCAAATTTGTAGTAGTACATTGGTGTATTTGCAGTATATAGGGAGCCTTTATTTTTTTTATGTTTTTCTTTTTCTAGCGCTTCATTCTTTATAAAAATGTTGGCAACTACGTTATTTATAATTGAAATGCGCTCAATATCGTTTTCTGTAAGAATGTTTTCAAATTCATTCTGACTCAAATTTTTAGTCGATAAACTATCGCTATTAAAAATCTGATAACCTATAAAAAGTACAAAAACAGCTCCGTAAATCCAGTAAAAATTAAATTTAGGAGTTTTTATATTCTTATTTTTTGAAGTATTTTTTTTCTCTTGACTCATTTAGTTGTTTTCAATAAGTTAAAATATTTTTTTAATTGGATGTAGGTATTAATGTGATTTTTGCATCACCCCACAGGCTTTCAATATCGTAATATTCTCGTGCATCTTTTTGGAAAACATGCACTACTACATTAATATAATCTATTAAAATCCATTCAGCACTTCCTTCACCTTCAACATGCCAAGGTTTTTCTTTACACAATTTACCAACTTGCTTTTGAATAATGCCAGAAATGGCATTTACGTGGGTATTAGAAGTACCTGTAGCTATAATAAAATAGTCGCAAACAGTATTTTCTAAATCTCTTAAATCTAAAATTTGAATATCAATACCTTTAATTTCGTCTATTGCCTTAATAATCACCGCAATTAATTCATCTGCGCTTACATTTTTTCTTGTCATTAATTTTTTTTATTTGGTTGCAAAGTTATTATTTTTTTATCATAAATTGTCAATTAAATAACTTTGTTATAATTATAACCTTCGAATGAATATAATCAAACTTAATGCCATTGACTCTACCAATTCTTACTTAAAGGAGCTCGCTCAAAAAAGTACTTTAGAAAACTTTACAGTAGTGCTTGCAAAACAACAAACTTTGGGAAGAGGCCAATTAGGAACTACGTGGGTTTCTGATCAAGGTAAAAACCTAACATTGAGCTTGTTAGTAAATTTTAATAATTTTAATATTCAAGATCAGTTTTACTTGAGTATGGCGGTTTCTTTAGGTTTAATATCTGCTTTAAGAGCCTATATTGGTATGTCATTGAAAATTAAATGGCCAAACGACATATTGGCAGAAAAAGATAAATTAGCAGGTATTTTAATTGAAAATGTTTTAAAAGGTCCAATTATTCATCATTCAATTATTGGTATTGGTTTAAATGTAAATCAACTTGAATTTCCAACAGATATTGGAAACGTAACTTCTTTAAAAAAACTAACTGGAATAAATTTTAATAATGATGAATTGTTAAATGAAATACTTAATTCAATTAAAAAATATATATTTTCCCTTGAAAATGAAGATTTTAAAACATTGAAAAAAAAGTACTTAGCCGAGCTTTATAAAATTAATTCTCCTGCTATGTTTGAAGATAATAAAGGTATAATTTTTATGTGT
>NZ_JBFLKT010000090.1:0-4295 GCF_040883305.1 Lutibacter sp. | reverse complement strand
GGAGACCATTGTATTTCGTCTAGAACGCCATCTGTTAACCAAAAGTTGATGGATTTTTCATCAATTTCAATTACTTTATGATCTTCATTGTCGTTATCTGAACAATCTTCAACAAATACTTCTCCTAAATCAATTTCATCTAATTGATCAACTAATTTTTTTTCACTTAAACCAATTAGGGAAGCCTCCTCTAATTCATAAAAATCTGAGCTTACAGAAAACATCATTAATTTCCAATTTTCAGCTTCATCAAAACTAATTGATAAAAACAATTCGTCATATTCCCAAGATTCTGTTGTATCGTTTGCAGCATCAGAATGCGAATATTTGTCAATAAATTCTGGTTCTCCAAGTAATTCTTTAACTTGATCTCTAGACATTCCAAATTTTAGAAATCCCAGTCCAATGCCAGGCTTAATTTCTTTTAATTCTTTTAACATTATAAAATTTAATTAATAATTTTTAAGCAAATATAATTTATTATCCGTTACTAAATTTATCCTTTTCCAAGCTTTTTTAATGCAACCCATTGTCTAAACATATCTCTTGCATCTGTAGCAGGATAACCAACTACTGTTTTACCCGCAGGAACATCGCTCATTACACCAGAACCACCACCAACAACAGCTCCGGAGCCAATTGTAACATGGTCTTTTATTGAAGATGCTCCACCAATAACAACGCCATCTCCTAAAGTAACTGAACCAGCCAAACCACTACTTCCTGCCATAATACATGAACGACCTAAAATACAATTATGAGCAATTTGAACTAAATTATCAATTTTACAGCCATCACCAATTATTGTAGAGCTAAATTTTGCACGATCAACAGATGAATTTGCACCAATTTCTACATTATTTCCAATTATAACATTACCAATATGAGGTATTTTAACCAATCCGCTACTATCTGGTCGATACCCAAAGCCATCCGCTCCAATACTTACATTTGAATGAAAAATACAATCACTTCCTATCTCTGTGCGCTCACGAATAACAGTTCCAGACCAAACTAAAGTTCTATTTCCAATTATAGTAGCATCAAAAATTGCAACATTCGGATATAAAATTACACCATCACCTATTTCAACATCTTTGCCAACATAACAATTTGCTCCAATTTTACAATTTGCTCCAATTTTTGCAGTTTCGTGAATTACAGCAGTTGGGTGTAAATCAACATCAAATTGCGGAAGACTTGGATTAAAAATCTCTAACACTTTTGCCATTGCCAAATCAGCATTTTTAACTTTTATAATTGCTCTGTTTTCTAACGGCTCAACATTTAAATTTTCACTAATAATTGCCGCACATGCATTTGATGTTCCCCACAAATGAACATACTTTTTATTTCCTATAAAAGTAATTTGATCTGTTGATGCTTTTTCTATGTGTTCCGGTCCTGTAATTTTCTGAGTAGTATCGCCTATTAATTCACCATTTAATAGCGTATTAATTTCTTTAATTGTAAATGATTTCATTGATTAATTTTAGTTTAAGCTATAATTTCTAAAAGCTCTAAATATATTGTTTTTAATTTAATAGTTACTTACTTTGGTTCCAAATAAAAAACTAAATTATAGCTACTCAAAAAAATTTATTTTATACATCTAAGTTTATAGTGTATTTTAAAAATGTTGGTTCCTAATTCTATTAAAATTTAGTACTTTGCAACTTTAAAAATCAACTATTAAATGAAAGTTTGTATTGCCGAAAAACCAAGTGTTGCTCGCGAAATTGCTACTGTCTTAGGAGCAACCACAAAACGTGATGGGTATTTTGAAGGAAACGGTTATGCGGTTACTTATACTTTCGGACATTTATGTACCCTTTTTGAACCAAACGACTACAAACCGCATTGGAAAAGTTGGGATTTAAATAACTTGCCAATGCTTCCCGAAAGGTTTAAAACTAAAGTTGTTGCAAATGATGGCATACAAAAGCAATTTAATATTGTAAAAAGTTTATTTGACAGAGCCGATGTAATTATAAATTGTGGTGATGCCGGGCAAGAAGGAGAATTAATTCAACGTTGGGTTATTAATCAGGCAAATTATAAAGGTGAAGTACAACGTTTATGGATTTCCTCTTTAACTACTGAAGCAATAAAAGAAGGTTTTCAAAATTTAAAGCCTTCAAAAAATTACGATAATTTATATTATGCAGGTTTTTCTAGAGCCATTGGAGATTGGTTATTAGGAATGAATGCCACTAGATTATACACCGTTAAACACGGTGGCTACAAGCAAATGTTATCCGTTGGGCGTGTTCAAACTCCAACTTTAGCAATGCTTGTAAATAGGTTTAAAGAAATTGAAAATTTTAAACCACAACCGTATTGGGAATTACAAACACTTTATAGAGAAACACAATTTAACTGTGAAGAAGGACGATTTTTAAAGAAAGAAGATGGTGAATTTTTAACTAATAAAGTAAAAGAAAGTGACTTTGAAATTATTTCGACTACAAAAAAGAAAGGAAAAGAATATGCTCCAAAACTATTCGATTTAACTGGTTTACAAGTATATTGTAATAATAAATTTGGTTTTTCTGCTGATGAAACGTTGAAAATTGTACAAAAACTGTATGAACAAAAAGTAGTTACCTATCCAAGAGTTGATACAACTTTCTTACCGAATGATGTGTATCCTAAAATTCCAGCAATTTTAAAAAACTTAACCAATTACAAAACTTTAACGCAACCTTTATTAGTAAAAAAAATAAAGAAATCATCCAGAGTTTTTGATGATAAAAAAGTAACTGATCACCACGCAATAATACCTACAGGTGTGCAAATAAACTTGCAATACAACCAACAACAAATTTATGATATTATTACAAAACGCTTTATTGCCGTTTTTTACGATGAATGTGCAGTGTCAAATACAACTGTAACAGGAAAAGCTGACACTGTTTCTTTTAAAACTACAGGAAAAGAAATTTTAAAAAAAGGATGGAGAATTGTATTTGAATCCCCCGATTCAACTAAAAAGGAAACTGGTATTTTACCAACATTTATTAAAGGAGAAAAAGGACCTCACCAACCTTCGTTCCTAGAAAAAGAAACAAAACCTCCAAAACATTTTTCTGAAGCCACACTTTTACGATCAATGGAAACCGCTGGAAAACAGGTAGATGATGATAATTTAAGGGAATTAATGAAAGAAAACGGAATTGGCAGACCCTCCACACGAGCAAATATTATTGAAACACTTTTTAAACGTAAATACATTGTTCGTAATAAAAAACAATTGTTGCCAACCACTACTGGAATTAAATTAATTGACACCATTCAAAACGAATTATTGAAATCTGCTGAACTCACTGGAAGATGGGAAAAAAGACTGAAAGAAATTGAACAAGGAACTTTTAACGCTGGAACTTTTATAAAAAATATGAAAAAAATGGTTGATAATTTAGTGTATGAAGTTCGCTCTGAAAAAGTAAGAGCTAATATTTCAGCTGTATCAACTTCAAAAAATAATGCTTCGACTCCACTCAGCACCCGTGATTCGACGACTCGCAAAACATCAAAAAGTAACAATGGAATTACCACTGAAAAATGCCCAAAGTGTAATTCTGGAACTATTTTAAAAGGTTCAACTGCTTATGGCTGTAGCAATTATAAAAATGGTTGCGATTTAAAACTTCCTTTTACCTTTTTAGATAAAAAAATATCTGAAAATCAGTATATCAGATTGTTAAAAAAAGGTTGTACTGTAAATTTAAAAGGATTTAAAACTGAAAATGGTACTGTTGAAGGCTTGGTACGTTTTGATGAAAACTTTAAATTAAAATTGGAAGAAAAGAATACTTCCGCCTCAAATAATAAAATTTCTACACCTTCAATACTGACAGCTAATAAAATTAGTTGCCCAAAATGCAAAAAAGGAACTATATTAAAAGGTAAATCTGCTTACGGTTGTAGCGAATACAAAAATAGTTGCGATTTTATTTTTAGTTTCGATGACATTAGAAAAAAAGCTGCTGGACAAACACTTTCCAAAGAATTGGTTTACACTATTTTAAATGGGAAACACTAAACATCAACATTTTGCAATTTACAAACCTGATGGTTATTTAAGTCAGTTTGTAAATAATGAGCAACGAAAAAATAAAAAGAAATTATTAGGTGAATTTTACGCTTTTCCAGAAAACACAATGGCAATTGGGAGATTAGATGAAAAATCTGAAGGCTTATTATTACTAACAACCGATGGTAAAACAAGTGATTTTATTAGAAGTAAGCAGATAGAAAAAGAGTATTTTGTTCAAGTTGATGGTGTAATTTCT
>NZ_JBFLKT010000089.1:0-7576 GCF_040883305.1 Lutibacter sp. | reverse complement strand
CAATAAACGCGGTGTGTTTTGATATAAATAAATATACAAATCTGGTTTGGTAATTTCTTTGTACATAATATCGAACATTTTTCTATATAAAAAATACTCCTCCTTTTGCAAAGTTACTTGTGCAAAAATCAGCGATTTAAAAATATAATAATCAGAAACTATAAAGTTTTTAAATAAATCAAATTGCGCTAAATCATCTGTAAGTTGTGAGTATCTATCCGCCAAGAAACTCATTTCTAAAGGAAAGGCATAACGTTCTTTATCTTGGTAAAACTTTGGTAAAAACGGATTGTCTGCAAAGCGTTCTAACACTTTTTTAGCATTAAAATCTTCGGCAATCATATTTGTTAATGTTGTTTTACCAGCACCAATATTTCCTTCAATAGCTATGTAATTATATTTTTCTGAAATACAAATTGGGCGTTCAAGATTTACTTCCGTTTTTTCTATTTCAGTGCTATCTGTACAATTCTCGGCAAGAGTTATAATGCGTTGTTTTTCAATAGGATGTATTAAGTTTGGTGCAATTTCTGCTAAAGGAATTAGCACAAAGTTTCTGTGTAACATTTCCTTATGAGGAACATTTAATTCTTTTGAAAAAATTATTTCAGTATCAAATAATAAAATATCAATATCAATGGTTCTGGCTTTGTATTCAGCATCTAAATTAGGTTTCCTTCCTAAAATCACTTCAATTTTATGAATGGCTTTTAGCAAATCTTCGGGATTTAAACCTGTAGAAAGTTCAATACAGATATTATAAAAATCATCACTTTTAAAACCCCAAGACGCGGTTTTATATACAGATGAAATTTTAGTGACAGTACCAATTTTTTCAGCAATTAAATTAATTGCTTCTTGTAAATTTTTAAGTTTAGCACCTTGGTTGCTTCCTAAAGAAAGATATGTGGTTCTTAATATTTTCATAAACTGAATACAAAGAAAAGAAAAGTATTATTTAAAAATATATCTTTGTGGCTCAACTTATAAACATTTAAGTTTTTTTAATATAATAAAGTGTACTCATGAAATTTTTAAGAAATTTAATAGCTTCTATTTTTGGAACATTTATAGCGTTAGGCATCATTTTTATGTTATTTATTTTAATAGTTTCAGTAGCTTCTGAAAGTGAAAAAATAGTGGTAAAAAATAATTCGGTTTTAGAATTAAGGTTAAAAGGTGCAATTAAAGATTATGCTCCAAAAAGCGAAAATCCTTTTGAAGAAGTATTTGGATTTAATGATGGTAAAATGGGTTTAAATGAAATACTAAATGCCATTGAAAATGCTGCTTCCGATACGAATATTAAAGGAATAAGTATTCGTGTTTCCGGTATTAATGGTGGAATTGCCCAAACCCAGGCAATACGATATGCGCTTTCAGAATTTAAAGAATCTGGTAAGTTTATAAATGCGTATGCCGATTTTTACGACCAGCAGAGTTATTATTTAAGCTCGGTTGCAGATTCTGTTTTTGTCAATTCTTTTGGTGGTGTAGATTTTAAAGGACTTTCAACCGAAGTTTTATATTATAAAGATGTGCAATATAAAACAGGAGTTAAAATGGAGGTAATTCGTCATGGAAAATATAAAAGTGCTGTTGAGCCTTACTTATATGATAAAATGAGCGATAATAACAGAGCTCAAATTACATCCTTTTTAACATCTATCTGGAACGAAATGTTACAAGATATTTCTAAAAGTAGAAATAAATCTATTGAAGAATTAAATACTATTGCAGATAATTTATTTGCAAGAAATGCTTCTTTAGCACTTGAAAATAATCTGGTAGATGGAAATATTTATTTAGATGAATATACTAATAAATTAAAACAAGCAACAGGACTTTTACCTGTTGATGATTTAAACCGAATTTCATTAAAAGATTATATTTCCGTTGGAAAAGGACGGAAACGTTCTTCTGCAAATAATAAAATAGCTGTAATTTATGCACAAGGTGAAATTATATACGGTAAGGGTGATGAAAATTATATTGGCCCAGAATTAATTATAAATGCGTTAAGAAAAGCAACAGACGATAAAAATGTAAAAGCCATTGTTTTAAGAGTAAATTCTCCAGGTGGAAGTGCGCTGGCAAGCGAACTGATTTGGAGAGAATTGGAACTAGCAAGTGTACAAATGCCAATAGTAGTTTCTATGGGTAATGTAGCAGCATCTGGTGGTTATTATATTGCTTGTAATGCAGACGCAATTTTTGCAGAACCAACTACAATTACAGGTTCAATTGGTGTTTATGGAGTATTACCAAATATTAGTGAATTAGCTGATAATATTGGTGTTAACGCCGAACAAGTAAGTACAAATAAAGGTGCTAGTTATAGTGTTTTTGAGCCAATGACGGATGCTTTTAGAACTGTAACTCAAGAAGGTGTTGAACAGGTTTATACTATTTTTTTAGAAAGAGTTGCAAAAGGAAGAAATATGGAAGTGTCTGAAGTTGATAGTGTTGCGCAAGGTAGAGTTTGGTCTGGAGTTGAAGCTGTTGAAAAAGGCTTGGTAGATGAATTAGGTAATTTAGACGATGCCATTTTACATGCTGCTGAATTGGCTGAAGTAACAGATTATAAAGTAAGAAATTACCCTAGTTATAAGTTAGATTTTGAAGATAGAATTAATAGTTTTCCTTTTATGAAATCGAAAGAAAAATTGTTTTTGGAAGAGCTAGGAGAGGAGAATTATAAAATATATCAAAATATAAAACAACTTTCAACATTAAAAGGAATACAAGCTAGAGCCCCTTTTATTTTAGATATTAAATAAGTTACTAAACTTAGTTTAATTCTTTAATTGGAGTTGTTTTGTGTTGTCATTACTGTTTTCGCAGGAACGACGAATATGCGGGAATGATAGATACCAAAAAAATTACTTTTGAACCAGTAATTTTTTCATTTCGTTGCGATATTTTAATGGACTACTTCCTGTAAATTTTTTAAATAATTTATTGAAATGTGAGAAATTATTAAATCCACTTTCAAAACAAATTTCTGTAATACTCGAATGGTTTTCTGCAAGTAATTTTGTGGCGTGTACAATTCTAAATTCATTTACAAATTGTGTAAATGTTTTATTTGTAGATTTTTTAAAATACCTACAAAATGCGGGAACAGTCATACTTACTTTTTCTGCAATTTCTTCTAAAGGAATAGGTCTTTTAAAGTTTGTATTTACAAATCCAAAAATAACATCTATTTTGTTGTTATCTTGAGGTTCAACTTCAAAAGCAAACCCATCTACATTTAATAAGGAATAGTTTTTTGTTTGCGCTAAATCTTTTAAAATTTCTAAAAAATGAATAATTCGGTCCATTCCTTCAAAATTTACTAATTTTTCTATTTTTGGGCCAACTGTTTTTTTTACTTCAATATTAAATAAAATTCCTTTCTTAGCTTTAAGAAATAACGATTTTACAAGGTTCATTTCAGGTAAATTAACAAAGTTTTCTCCCAAAAAATCGTCTTTAAATTGTATTACCGTTTCCTTACCATTTGAAGTAAATCTATCAGTAAAACCACTATGAGGTAAATTAGCTCCAATTAGAATTAATTGACTATTACTAAAATATGATAAATGACTTCCAATATGTCTTTTCCCATTAGCCTTATTAACATAAATTAACTCTAACTCTGGATGAAAATGCCAAGAAGGCAAACTATCTACAACGTTTTTGCTATGTTGTTTTATCCGGATTGAGCTTCCAAATTCTGGATTTAGTTTTTTAAATGTGGGCTTTGTATTTTTCATATTTGCCATATATACAAAAGTAAAAATAAAAAGAACAAAGATTATATCTAGATTTAATATGTTTATGTTCTATTTTAACCCTATAAAATCTTAACAATTAATTAACAGTTAAAATAGAATATAAATATGAAAAATGTGAAGTTTTTTACATTGAATATCCATCATACATTTGTACCATACTAATTAATAAATTATTGAAATATGAAAAATTTAATTAAAAAGAGTTTACTTATTGTAGCTGTATTAGCTACAGTTGTAATTAAGGCAACAAACATTAATAATAATGTTAAAGTAAATGTAATAGATTTAAAGTTAATTGATTTAAAACTAAAAAATACGGACGGAAATTTAACAATAAGTGTAAAAGATGCTTTTGGAGAGGTTTTATATACTGAAAAGTTTGAAGAAAATTATTTCTCAAAGAAATATGATTTAAACACGTTACCAACAGGTAACTATTACTTTGAGATTGAAGGTAGAACAAGAATTAACTTAATGCCTTTTAAAGTAACTTCTAAAGGATTTGAATTTAAAAACAACATTGAAAGTACCTATTATAAGCCTATTGTAAGGCAAGATGGTGATTTAGTTTTTATTTCGAAAATAGCTTTTAATAAAGAAGAATTTGAAATTAATTTATATGATCAACAATTAAATTTATTGTATAGAGAAAAGTTAAATGGTGATATAAATTTAGGAAAAAAATTAAATTTAAAAAATCTTAAATCTGGAAATTATAGCATTGTAATGAAAAGTGCAGGTAAAGTATTTAAACAGAAAGTTTATAAAGAATAATAATAATTCATATATTATTTAAGTTTGGTTTAGTTTAAAAGAGTTTTCTGTTGAAGGCTCTTTTTTTACTTTTTAATATATGATACAAAACTATAATCATATTTATTTTTCTCATCGGCTTTAAAATATTGTCGAGAAGTTTCTTTCCATATTGAAGTATCAATTTTTGGAAAAAATGCATCGGCATCAAAAGTATGATGTATAAAAGTTAGATCTATCTTGTCTGCAATTTCAATGGCTTGATTATAAATTTCTGCCCCACCTAAAATAAAAGGGTTATCATCTATTTCAGCTGCCTTTAATGCTTCATTTAAAGAATTTACAATAATGCAACCTTCAGCGGTAAAATGTTTATTTCTAGTTATTATAATAGTAGTTCTATTTGGAAGTGGTTTCCCAAGAGATTCAAAAGTTTTTCTACCCATAATAATATGGTGATTTAATGTAACTTGTTTAAATCTTTTTAAATCAGCTGGTAAATGCCAAATAAGTTGATTGTTTTTGCCTAAAGCATTATTTTCTGCTATTGCAGCTATAATTGTAATCATTCGTTTTCTGTATTTTTTGGCAGTTCTTGCTTTTTTTTTATTTCTGTGGCATATTGCTCACTTTCAGCTTTGAGATCTGCTTCTTGGGCTATTTCTTTTTCTAATTTAGCAATCTTTATTTCTTGTTTTAGTACTAATTTTTCCGTTTGTTTGCGCTCCCATGCTGTATTCATAAACTTATTGGTAACATAAACATTAATAAAATGTAATACAAAAAGGAAGAACCAAATTAAAATTGCCCAAACAAACCAATCAAACTGTTCCCAAACGTTTAAAAATTTATTAAGAACAATTAAAAATACCGAACCAATTAAAAAAACTATAAAATGATAATATAAACGTTTCTTTTGTTTAATTCGATTGCGAGCATTTTCATACAATTCGTGCTGTTCATTCATAGATGTTACAATTTAAGATAATTTTAATTCTGAAACCTACTTTTAATTTCTTTTTTTATAGGTATTTTAAAAGCTATTGGTAAAGAATATTTTACTCGAACGGGCTTACCACGTTGAAAACCAGGTTGTGAAACCTTAATTTTTTTTAATACTCTAACAGTTTCAAGTTCTAAATCTTTATGAGGCGCCCGTACATTAATATCCGCTATTTCTCCCAGTGAGTTAATTGAAAATACGGCAAAAATTCTTACAACACCAGTTTTACGGACTCTTCTACCAGCATTTTTATCAAAATTTAATGCTATTTTACTATTCATTACATTCTGATTGCATTTCTTTAAAATTGAAATACTTTTTGATTTTTCACAACCATTTAAAATTGGTAAAGTTTGTAAAACTTTGGGCTCACTACATTTAATAATATTTTTATTATCTTCTAATGTTATAACCTGAATTCCATAATTATTTAATGGACTTTTACCTGAAATATCTAGTTTTTCAAAAGGGAATTTTTCAAATGCTTCAATAATTGCTTTGTCTAAACTTTCATTGTTTGCATCTGTTTTAATTTGCTCAAGTTCATTTTTTTTAGTTGTATAAAAAGAGAGTGTGATGTTGTTTCTTTTTAAATTAAAATTAGCCAAATTAATTAACTCTTGAGAGAGTTCATTTCTAAAATGCTCCGAAAGTTCATTTTCTGAAGAAGCATTTTTAAAATAGGCTGCATCTGATTGATTTCCAATGTTATCACTGTCAATAACTATATCAACAGAGTAATTATCTTTAATACCATTTAAAGTAGCCGGTCTAAATCTATAATTGAATTTTTCAAGAGCTTCTATTGTGCCTTCAACTAACAATGAATCATCTGATTTTACTGCTAGAATTTCCAGTTTACTAATTTTAGTAAAATTTAATTTAGAGTATATATTTAATTCATTTTCTATATTAATATCCGCAATCTTTTTGGAATTAAAAGAGGTTTCAATAAAATATTCTAAGTTAGCAGTAAAGCATTTATTGTAATCTTTATAATTAAGGTTTTTTTCACAGCCTTCAAGAATTGGAGGTATTTCGTGTAAAACACTAGAGCTACATTTTAAAACAGCTTCTCCATTTTCAATAGCCAATATTTGAAAAGAATAGTTGTGCATTTGTGATGCACTTTTTATTTCAATTTTTTGAAAATCTATTTCTTCAAAACCTTTTATAATGGCTTTTTTAAGAGCCTTGTTTGTAGTATTTGTTCTAATGTTAATAGAGTAATAAAGGCTATCAAGGTTAAATTCTAAAATAATTTTTGAAGTTTCTTTAGGAAATAATTCTTTTGAAATTAAATCTTCACTTATATATTTTTTAAAATGATGGTAAAAATAATTATCGGTATTTGGGTTTGTGTGAGTATCCCATCTATCTTTAAAATTCGTTGATTGTTGTCCATAAAACATAGTAAAACAACAAAAAGAGAGTAGTAAAATTATTTTTTTCATGGCAAACTTTTGAGATTACATATTTTTGACCCACTCTTTTATGTAATCTGTAAAGTCTTCTTTTTCATCAGCTTGCGAAAATTTTTCATTTGCAAAAGTTAAAAATTTTGCAATGTTTTTATCTGACGTATCAAAAAGAGCATCAATTGATTTTAATAAATTTACGTCTTCTATTTCAATAATCCTTTGAATAATTTTATTCTTTAATTGTAGAGAGTCCATATTGTTTTTTTATGCTTAACGTTTTCTTTATTTTAATATTATACAGAAACAACACCTTTAATATGCGGATGCGGATTGTAATTGACTAAGGTAAAATCTTCAAATTTAAAATCAAAGATATTTTTAACATTTGGGTTGATTTCCATTTGAGGCAATGGTTTTGGCTCTCTAGATAGTTGTAAAGCAATTTGTTCGCTGTGGTTGCTGTAAATATGTGCATCTCCAAAAGTGTGAATAAAATCTCCATAACCTAAATCACAAACTTGAGCCATCATCATTGTTAACAGGGCATAAGAAGCAATGTTAAATGGAACTCCTAGAAAAATATCTGCACTTCGTTGGTATAATTGGCAAGATAATTT
>NZ_JBFLKT010000088.1:0-2977 GCF_040883305.1 Lutibacter sp. | reverse complement strand
GGTTTCCTTGCTTAGCAAAAACGGAATAGAATAGGCCCCTACAAGTCCAATATGGGCTATAACTTGTTTATCGTATTTTAGGGCTCCAAATACGGTTAAAACAGTTGTAATTACCATAATTGAATAAGCAACTGCAGCAGGAAAAAGTGAATAGTAAGAAAAAGCAGCGTAAGTAATAAAATAGATAATAGCCATTGCTCCACTGTATAAAGCAGCGCTAAATTGTAGGTAATTTTCTTTTAATTTTAAGGCAAATACAAATAGCCCTAAACCAACTAAATATCCTAGTATAATTCTAACTGTAGGGCTTATTAAATTATTATCAATTGCATATTTGGCCCCTATGGAAACTCCAATAATTATGACAATAATTCCTATTTTGTTTATTAAATTTTCACCAATAAATTTTTCAATATCACTTTTAATTGTTGGTTTTTTTAAAATAAATTTTTGAGGTTTAACTTTTATAGATTTGATACTTAAATTATCAGTTTTTTGTTCTGGAAATTCTTCTACAGCTTTAAAAGATTTCGTTTGAATTGGGTTCGGTTTTTCTTCAATATCAGAACTGATATTTTTTAAATTGTCAATTTCATTTTTTAATAAACTAATCTCTTTGCTTAAAGCCTCTTGTTTTTCAAGTAGGATTACAAACTTCGAAGCTAATAAATTTACTTTTTTCTTGTTTGAATCCATAACTATATTATTAAATTTAAAAAATTAAGTAATTTAATTGTAAATATATATGATTTAAATCATAGCCAAGAAAAAGAATATTTTTTACTTTTTTCTGTTGGTTCTTTAAATTTATTTCCAACCTAATGAACAGTTGATATTAAATTTTTTCGAAAACTTTGAGTTTACCAATTAAACTTGCTAAAATTACTAATACTAATTTCTGGTCTATTATTTATTTTAATGCTTGCTTATACGTTTTATTATTTTTCAATCTCGTATAAAAAGCATTTTTCAAGTTCTTTATAATCTTTTAACAAAGGATGGTTAAAAATCATTTTTTTACTCATTCCGAGTTTTTTCATAACTCGTTCTGATTTATCATTAATAACTGGACAGATGGCTTTTACATTGATAAGTCCAATATGGTTAAAAGCAAATTCTAAACATTTTTTTGCTCCTTCTGTCGCAAATCCTTTTCCCCATTCTTTTCGAGACAATCTCCAACCAATATCAACACAAGGAGTAAATTCAGATTCATAATGCTGCTCCGATATTCCAATAAATCCTATAAATTCGTTATTGATTAATTTATCAACTGCAAAATAACAAAACCTTTTTTCAGTGAATTGTTTTTTCATTCGTTCTATAAATTCTTCTGTTTGTTCAAAATTCGGAATGCTTGGAAAAAACTCCATTACTTGAGAATCAGAATTGATTTCTGCCATTTTTGATATATCGGAATTTGACCAATTCCTGAATCCTAATCTATCTGATTTAAAAATATAATTTCCTCCCAATTGCTTCTATGTTATAGCTCTAAAATTCAGCGTTTTATTATAAAGCCATTGTTACCCAATTAACAGCAGCTTCCATTGTTGAGAAGGGTTTAATTTTTAATTCTCGTTCTCGTTCTGCACCTAAAATTGGAAAAACAATTGTTTTTGGAGTATCTGTAATTACCGCTATTTTAATTTTTTTAAGACAGTCTTGTTTTTTCATATACGCTATCACAGTTTTAAAACTTTCCATATCCATAATAAGTTCACAATCTTTTAAATTATTTATCACTCCCTTAATTTTCTCATCAATTAGCTTGTTTTCACATATATATTCCCACGAAGCAATAATATCTTTAGCATAAACTTTTCCTGTAAATTTTCTAATTAATATGGATTCTGGATACAAATCATGTTTTTCATGAATGATACTCATAATGGGGCTATTCTTTTTTTTAATAGCTCAAATTTACCAAAATCAAATTATACACAGCGCATTTTTATAAGATTTTTGGATCTGGAAAATTGGAGGTCTTTTGGGTGTAGAAAATCAGTTTGATAGCGTGTTTATGTTATAAATTTAAGCATAGCTCTTATTTAGTTGTTGTGGGCAGTTTTATTTATTTTAGATTAATTATCCTTGGTAAATTATAGTCTCATTTACTGTATCAACAATTTTTTGAACATAAATTTTGTCTTTTGACGTAAGTGCTTTTGATTCTCGAAAATTACTACTTATTTGAACGGAATAATCATCTTTAGTCGTAGTAATAATAGCTATTCAATTTATTATTAATCCAAAAATCAATCCATTTCCTCCAACTATCATTGCAATTACTCCAATAATAATCATAAAAATAGCTCCCTTAACACTCTTTTTTATTTGATAATTTGAAACAGATGAAATATTTCTCGTTGCATATGTTTTCTCCTTGCTAAAAATCTTAAATTTGTAACGGTAACTTTTGATTCCATAATTTTAAATTTTCTTTTTAATGTAATTTTTCGCAATTCTAAATTGCCCACAACCTACTATATAGCACAACAAAACTACCTTCACCCCCTTTTTAACTGTAAAACATCCAAACAGGAGATATTAATTAATCCAACTATTTTTTAAGTAAAAGCAATTTTTATGGGTTTTGTAAGGTAAAAACAGCAATTATTGTGTGTTTGAAGTACGATAATTAACATTTAAGAAGTTAATAATCACTAATTTTAAAATGCTAATAATTTTTTAAGTTGGTATTTAAAAGAAAGTAGATGCAACCAACCTTGTTCTAAATACACCTTCGCTGTGCTCCGGCACTCAAACCTGTTTGTCTGGCAGGCACGTTAACCTAATACCGTTATTTGGTAAAATTAGTTATTAAATTTTTTAGAATTTCCGTAGCCAACACCAATTACTTTGGTGTAACGACTTCCAAATTTTTTGTAATAAACCAATACTGTATAATCGTTTTCAGTTTGGTAAAAAGAACCGTCTATAGCGCTGTTGTTAATTATACCTTCTTGGTTTTTTG
>NZ_JBFLKT010000087.1:0-6326 GCF_040883305.1 Lutibacter sp. | reverse complement strand
TCATTCAACTTACTCATTCCCATTAAAATAACAACCGTGGCGGTAGATTGCGCTGCTAAATACACATCAGTAGATAGTTTTCTTTCTGAAGTTGTGCCTGTAATTACCCAAAAACTTTCTGAAATTCCTCTTTTGGTTAATGAAATTCCTTGACTTGCCGGAACAGCCATTGCTGATGAAATTCCAGAAATTACTTCAGTTTCTATTCCAAAAGATTCAATAAATTCAACTTCTTCAGAACCTCTACCAAAAATAAAAGGATCACCTCCTTTTAAACGAACAGCATTTCCATATTCAAAAGCACTTTTTACAATTAACTCATTAATTTTATCTTGCGTAAAACTGTGCATACCTTTACGTTTACCAACAAAAATCTTTTTTGCATAAGGTGCATATTCCAATAATTCTCTATTTATTAAGGCATCATACAAAATAACTTTTGCACTTTGTAAAGCTTTTACACCTTTTACCGTTATTAAATCTGGGTCTCCCGGGCCTGCACCAATTAACGTTACTTTTTTTATTAATTTAGTTTTCATTACGCACAGTTTTAGTTCTAAATTCGTTTACTTTTTTATAAAACAACTGTGCTTCATTCAAATATTTTTGAGCAAACTCTACTGTTGGTTCATTATTTTTTATTTGATAAATAAATGTTGAAAATGGAACACCTAAATCAATTTCTTTTCCAAAAAAATCATCAAACTGAGAAATAATACCAACGTGTGTATTCGTTTTCTTTCCTTCTGAAGTTAATAAGGCTTTTGCTGTATTTACAATACTTGAATAGGTGTAATAAATACTATCTGAAAATTGATTCAATTTTAAAGATTCTGAAGCATTCTCCAATTTCTCTTCACTTTCTAATAACAATGTTGCAATTAAATCTATAACAACCCCAGCACATTCTCCAACTCCAACTGCTTTTTCATACGCTTCTTCACTTCCCCAATCAATAAAATCACTTTGTTCTAAATTTGTAGTATCTGCTAAAGGTTTTAACAAGTTGTAAAAATAACGCTCTCCTTGCCTATCGTAATAATTGATAAAAGACTCATCTACAGAAACGTTAGCTTCGTAATCATTTAAGATTGAACGTAAAGCTTTAGGGCCACGTTTGCTTGGTATTTTCAGCACTTTATTAGCAATTCTTCCAGCTCCATTTCCTAAAACACTTCCTCCTAACAATACTTGCAATGCTGGAGCAACTAGATTTCCTGATTTAATAGACATTCCTTGGAAACCAATATGCGCCATTGTATGCTGTCCACAAGAATTCATACAACCACTAATTTTTATGGTAATATTTTTATTGTTTGCGTAGTGAGGGTATTCGCTTTTCAATACATTTTCTAATGCTACAGAAATCCCTGTACTACTCGCAATTCCTAAATTACATGTATCGGTTCCAGGACAAGAAGTAATATCTAAGGTACTATTATAACCAATAGTTGCAAATCCTAATTTTTGTAGTTCCACGAAGAAAAATGGTAATAATTCATTTTTTACATGACGAATTAATATATTTTGACGCAATGTTAAACGGATTTCATTTCCAGCATATTTTTTAATTAAGTCGGCCAAAATTCTGGCCTTATCAGTATAAAAATCTCCTAAATGTACTTTTATTCCAATGGCACTAAAACCATCTTGTTTTTGCTTAATTACATTTGCCTTTTTCCACAATTCAAAAGCATTTTTATCTTGAATTTCTACTGAAGGAATTTCAATATTTGAAAGCTCAATTGTATTATCAAATTTTGAAGTATCTATTGGAAATGAAGATACTGACAATGCTTTTTGTTCTTCTTCAACCAATTTTATAAAAGTGTCAAAACCAATATCTTTTATTAAGAATTTTAAACGGGCTTTAGCTCTTTTAGAACGCTCTCCATATCTATCAAAAACACGTAAAACAGCTTCTGTAATTGGAATTATTTTATCGGTTTCAATAAATTCAAACATAGTATCTGCTAATCGTGCCTGAGAGCCTAAACCGCCAGCAACCATCACTTTAAAACCAATAACACCATCCTTAATTTTAGCGATAAACCCTAAATCGTGCATAAAACTTAGTGCGGTATCTTCATCAGTTCCAGAAAAAGAAATTTTAAACTTTCTACCTAATTCCTGACAAATAGGGTTTCGTAAAAAGAATTCAAAAACCGCGTGTGCATACGGTGAAACATCAAAAGGTTCGTTTATATCAATTCCAGCGGTTTCACTTGCGGTCACATTTCTAACAGCATTTCCACATGCTTCACGTAATGTAATAGCATCTTTTTCTAATTCAGCCCAAAGTTCTGGCGTTCTATCTAAACTTACATGGTGAATTTGAATATCCTGACGCGTAGTTATGTGCAGTCTTCCTCTTGAATATTCATCGGAAACATTTGCAATTCTATGTAATTGTTCGCTGGTTACTTTTCCGTAAGGAAGTTTAATTCGAATCATTTGAACACCAAATTGACGTTGCCCGTAAACGCCCCTTGCTAGACGTAAACTTCTAAAACGTGCTTCGTCAATTTCTCCGTTATAAAACTGTTGAATCTTTTTTTCTAGGTCAATAATATCCCTCTCGACGATCGGATTTTCGATCTCGCTTCTAAAGCTTTGCATGCTATTTAATTTTTTTAGTTAGTAATAATAGTCTCCCTAGGTCATAAGGAATTATGAGCTTAAATAAATTTAAATGTAATTGATTTTTTTCTCTATAGTTATTCTATAAATCCAACACCTGCTGTGTTATTAGTTTGTGGATCAATTAAAATAAAAGATCCGTTGGTTCTATGCTCTTTAAATGCATCTAAAAAGATTGGCTTGTTCAGTTGAAATGAAACAGCCGCAATATCATTCATTTTTAAACTTTCAACTCCAGTTTCAACTCCAGAATAATCTGGATTTATTTTATTATGAATAGCACCAACTTTAGCTAGCACTTTATTTACGCCATGTTGTAACACATATTTGGAACCCGCTCTTAAATTTTCGTTATCCATCCAAGTTACAGTTGCTGTAAATTTCTTTTCAATTTTTGGCAACTCGTTTTCCTTAACAATCATATCACCTCTACTTACATTTACATCATTTTCTAAGGTAACAGTTACTGAAGATCTTCGAGCAGCAGTTTGGTATTTTTTATCATAAAAGAAAATTTCTTTAATTTTAGATTTGGTTTTTGAAGGTAAAATAACCACTTCATCACCAACATTTAATTCACCTCCATATACTTTACCCGCATATCCTCTAAAATCGTGGTATTCTTCAGTTTTAGGACGAATTACATATTGCACTGGAAAACGTACTTTACCTCTATTATAAATATCTTGAGTATCAAATTCTTCTAAATGTTGTAGCAATGTTTTACCTGTAAACCAAGGCATCTTTGTTGATTCTTCCACTACATTATCGCCTTTTAAAGCACTTACAGGAATAAACGTAATATTCTGATCTTCATAATCACTTTTATCAACCACCTTTTGAAAATCAGCTTTAATTTCGTTGTATCTTTCTTCAGAAAAATCAACCAAATCCATTTTATTAACGGCTACAATTACATTTTTAATTCTTAACAAATTATTAATAAAAAAATGACGGTACGTTTGCTCAATAACACCGTGACGTGCATCTATTAAAACAATGCCTACTTGCGATGTAGAAGCTCCCGTAACCATATTTCGCGTATATTCTACATGACCTGGAGTATCGGCAATTATATAACTTTTTGTAGCTGTTGAAAAGTAAATATGAGCTACATCAATTGTAATTCCTTGTTCTCTTTCTGCCACTAAACCATCCGTTGCCAAAGAAAAATCTAAATAATCGTATCCTTTTTGTTTTGAACTGCGTTCAATGGCTTCTAATTTATCATCGGTTAGCGATTTTGTATCGTACAATAATCTTCCGATTAATGTACTTTTTCCATCATCTACACTTCCTGCTGTTGCTATTTTTAAAACTTCCATTTTGTTTAGTTATTGGTTTTTAGTTGTTAGTTATTGGTTTAATAACCTAAACTATCAGCTTTTTTACTTTTGAACTTTTAACTTAAAAGTACCCTTGTTGTTTACGTTCTTCCATTGCTGCTTCCGATCTTTTATCATCAATTCTTGCACCTCTTTCTGAAATACTTGAATCTCTAATTTCCGATACTACTCTGCTAATTGTAGTGGCATAAGAATCTACAGCTGCAGTACAACTCATATCTCCAACCGTTCTAAAACGAACCATTCGTTCTTCAACTTTCTCATCTTCATCTTTATACACATGTTCTGAGGCCGACCATATAAGCCCATCTCTTAAAAACACATTACGCTTATGTGCAAAATAAATGGAAGGAATTTCTAAATCTTCACGCTCAATATAGGTCCAAACATCTAATTCTGTCCAGTTTGAAATTGGGAAAACACGCACATTTTGACCAAAATCTATTTGTCCGTTTAGCATATCGAATAATTCTGGACGTTGGTTTTTTTCATCCCATTGACCAAAATCGTCACGTACAGAAAAAATACGTTCTTTTGCTCTTGCTTTTTCTTCATCTCTTCGCGCACCACCAATACAAGCATCAAACTTAAATTCTTCGATTGCATCTAACAACGTTGTTGTTTGCAACATATTTCTACTAGAATATCGACCTGATTCTTCTTTTACTTTACCTTGATCTATAGAATCTTGTACATTACGCACAATTAATTCCAATCCTAATTCTTCAACCAAACGATCGCGAAACTCGATAGTTTCAGGGAAATTATGTCCTGTATCAATATGCATTAAAGGAAATGGAATTTTTGCTGGGTAGAAAGCTTTTTGAGCCAATCTAACCAATGTGATAGAATCTTTTCCTCCCGAGAATAACAGCACTGGTTTTTTAAACTGTGCAGCAACTTCTCTCATAATGTAAATTGCTTCGTTCTCTAATTGATTTATGTATAATTTATCTGTCATAATTCACTTTTTATGAATGTAAACCACATTCTCTATTTTCTAATACTTTTGTTGGGTCGAAATATGTAAACTCATTTGGTAATTCATTTTCTTCTAAATAGGCATCCAATTGTTCGTCTGTATAATTATAAAACGGACTCACTTTTAGAACGCCATCTTTACTTAATGAAACCACATTGATACTGTCTCTAAAAGCAGTTTGACCATTTCGTAAATTTGTAAACCAAACATCTGGTTTATGTTCTTCCATAGCTCTGGTAAACGGCTCAAGTTTTACTTGTTCAGTAAATATTTTATGCTGAGGGTCTTCAATTTGAGGAATTCCCATAATAGTGTCTCTATGCGCTGTTGTTTGTTGCGGCACATATAAATGCACATTTAAACCCAAAGAATGTATTAGTTCGTTTGCATGTTTATAGGTTTGTGGTGTATTGTAACCAGTATCGCACCAAATTACTTTTAACTCAGCATTTACATGTGTACACGCATGTAAAATAGCTACTTCATACGGTCTAAAATTTGTTGTAACTACTGGATTTTTAGCAACTGATAATGCCCACCCAATAATTTCTGATGGCGATTTATCCTTTAAATCTTCATTTATTTGTTTAATATTAATATGCTCCATTATTTCCCCCATTTTATTTTATTCCAAATTCTTTCGTGAAAAAAGTACAACACCATTTTTGTTATTAATTCTATTGAACCTATTGATAATGCCAATGCAATATGACCTGTAATTAACCAAGAAATTACAATGGTATCTAAAGTTCCTATTACTCTCCAACTAATAGTTTTCAAAACACTACGCATTGGTTTTTCAGAACTTTGAACACCAACTTCACCACTATTGTTTTGCTTTTTATTTGAAATAAAGATCTGATCTAGTATCATTTTTCAGTTATATCATTTTAAGAGGCAAACTTACACTTTTTTTACAAGCCTACCAACTCGATAGACTAATAGATTTGTAATGTATAAAGTTTTAACATATTCTTAAAAAAAAGGATTAAGTTTTAATGATTTAAAGCTTCTTCAATATCCCGAAGTATCTCTTTTACATTTTCTAAACCAACAGAAATTCGCACCAATCCAGGTGTAATTCCGGCTGCTAAACGCTCTTCTTCGCTTAATTTACTATGTGTAGTAGATGCTGGATGGGTTACAATGGTTCTTGTATCTCCCAAATTTGCAGATAAAGAGCACATTTTAATCGCATTTAAAAAATTGCGCCCTGCCTCAATTCCACCTTTTACTTCAATTGCAATAATATTACCACCTAATTTCATTTGCTTTTTAGCAATTTTATATTGAGGATGCGATGTTAAAAATGGATATTTTACTTTTGAAATATGCTCGTTATTTTCAAGAATTTCAGC
>NZ_JBFLKT010000086.1:0-6103 GCF_040883305.1 Lutibacter sp. | reverse complement strand
TCTATAAAAAAAACTATAGATGGCTTGTTATTTGCCTTTCCAGAAGAATTTGAGCCTTCATCTATATCTGGAACTATTTATTTTCAGAGATTATCAAATGATAAAATAGATTTTCAACTTCCAATTAAACTTGAGACAAATCAATATTTGATTAAAAATGAAACCTTAGTTCAAGGGAGGTGGGATGTTAAAATTGAATGGAATGTTGATGAAAACAAGTATTTGTTCAAGGAAAAAATAATGTACTAATATGCTATGGACTGCGTTGGTTTTAGGTCTAGCTGGAAGTTTTCATTGTATTGGTATGTGCGGACCAATTGCATTTGTATTACCTGTTGATAGAACATCTAAATCAAAATTAATATTTCAAACATTTTTATACCATTTTGGAAGAATTCTTAGCTATTCTTTAATTGGTTTACTTTTTGGATTTATAGGTAAAGGACTCTATTTAGCTGGTTTTCAACAGCGTTTATCTATTTTAATGGGAGTTGTAATGATTGCCATTGTTTTAATCCCAGTATCTATATTTAATAAATACAATTTTTCTAAACCTTTATATAAGATTATAGGAAAAGTTAAGCAAAAATTGGGTTTGTATTTAACTAAAAAATCAAATAAAGCATTATTTCTAATCGGTTTTTTTAATGGATTTTTACCTTGTGGATTAGTTTATATGGCACTACTTGGTTCAATTTCAACGGGTAATGCGTTTAATGGTTCTTTATATATGGCAATTTTTGGAATAGGAACAATTCCTTTAATGACAGGTGCAATATTTTTAGGAAATTTTGTAAATTTATCATTAAGAAATAAAATTCAAAAAGCAATTCCAGTTTTTGTTGTTATTATAGGATTATTATTTATATTAAGAGGATTAGGATTAGGGATACCTTATATCTCTCCTTCTGATGCAAAATTGCAAATATCAAACAATCCAGCTGATTGTATAACCATTGAAAAGGCAGAATAATAGTATGGCAAACACTCCAGGTTTAACAAAAGAAGATTTCGAAAGAGCAACTTCTAATAAAGAAATTTTAGAAATTATTAATGAGAAAAATATTAATATTGATAAAGTTAAAAATAGATTATTTTATGAAGATGAACTCAAAAAACTTCAAATTGAGTTAGTAAAATTACAACGTTGGATTTCTAAAAATAAAAAAAGAGTAGCAATTATTTTCGAAGGTAGAGATGCTGCAGGAAAGGGCGGTAATATTAGAAGGTTTACAGAGCATTTAAACCCAAGATCTACTCGTTTAGTCGCACTTACAAAACCTACAGAAGTTGAACGTGGACAATGGTATTTTAGACGTTATATAAAAGAATTACCAAATTCAGGTGAAATTGTATTTTTTGATAGAAGTTGGTATAATAGAGCCGTGGTAGAGCCAGTTATGGGTTTTTGTAGCGAGTCTCAATACGAAAATTTTATGGTACAAGTTCCAGAATTTGAACATATGCTTTATGAAGATAATTTAGTGCTAATTAAGTTTTGGTTTTCTATTTCAAAAGACGAGCAGTTGTCCAGATTTAATGCAAGAATAGAAACACCATTAAAAAGGTGGAAATTTAGTCCTGTAGATAGAAAAGGACAAGAACTTTGGGATGATTATACGCATTACAAAGAACAAATGTTTAGTAAAACCCATACAAGTTATAGTCCTTGGATAATAGTTAGGGCCAATAATAAAAAAGTGGCACGTTTAGAAAGTATTAGGTATGTATTATCTCAATTTAATTACGAAGGTAAAGATAAAGCACTTACAACTTTATTACCAGATCCAAATATTATTATGAGATACCATCGTTCATCAAAACAATTAGATTAATTATGGAAGAGTTTACTTTAACACCAGAAAACGTAGAAATTCTTAATACAAACAAAGGACTTACTGCATTATTATCTAGAGAACCGTATAATTTAGAAAGAGCTGTAAGATATGTTAAGTACGAGAAACGCTTAAAAAAGCTTCAGATTGAATTAATAAGATTACAAACTTGGGCTATTAATCAAAACGAACGAATTATTATAATTTTTGAAGGTCGAGATGCTGCTGGAAAAGGTGGTGCTATTAGACGTGCAACAGAACGAATGAATCCAAGGCATATAAAAAAACTTGCCTTACCTAGACCTACTTTAGATGAGAAAACACAATGGTATTTTCAGCGTTATGTGAATCAATTTCCAAAGGGTGGTGAAATTATTTTTTTCGATAGAAGTTGGTACAATAGAGCAGTAGTTGAACCTGTAAATGGATTTTGTACGCAAGCAGAATATGAAATTTTTATGAATCAGGTAAATGATTTTGAACGTATGATTACCGAATCTGGAATTCGTTTGGTAAAAATTTATATGTCTATTTCTAAAAAAGAACAAGCAAAACGTTTTGAAGATATTAGAAATAATCCATTAAAACAATGGAAAATGACTCCTGTTGATGAAAGAGCACAAGAGTTATGGGATGTTTATACGGATTATAAAAGTAAAATGTTTGAAAAAACTGTAAATAATGCCGTTAGCTGGAAAATAATTAGAGCGAATAAAAAAACAATTGCGAGAGTAAACGCAATCAATCATATTTTAAAAAGTATTCCGTACGATAAAAACCTTGAAATATAGAATGTAAAGTATCAACCGTTTTCTTTCTCCAGATTTGCTAAATCTAAAATTGCTAAAATGAAAACAAATAAAGAATTAGAATTAGTCTGGAACTTTGTTAATAATACAGATCGAAATGTATTTTTAACAGGGAAAGCAGGTACAGGTAAAACTACTTTTTTACACAAATTAAAGAATGAATCTTTAAAACGCATGGTTGTAGTTGCTCCAACCGGAGTTGCCGCTATTAATGCGAAAGGGATGACAATTCATTCCTTTTTTCAAATGCCGTTTGGTCCCATTTTACCAGATTCAGAACAAAACAAAACTTCTAGTTTCAATAGAAAATTTAGCAAAACTAAAATCAATATTATTAGATCAATGGATTTATTAGTTATTGATGAAATAAGTATGGTGCGTTCAGATTTGTTAGATGGAATAGATAAAACATTAAGACGGTTTAAAAATAGAAACAAAGTTTTTGGAGGTGTTCAGTTATTAATGATTGGCGATTTACAACAATTATCGCCAGTAATTAAAGAAAACGAATGGGAATTATTAAAACCTTTTTATAAAAATGGCTTCTTTTTTAGTAGTCATTCTTACCAACAATGCAAACCTATTACTGTTGAGTTAAAGCACGTTTATAGACAAGATAACCAAAAGTTTATTGAAATTTTAAATGAAATTAGAAATAATACACTTTCCCAAGCTTCAGCTGATGAATTAAACAAACGTTATTTGCCAGATTTTGTTCCAAATGAAGATGATGGTTATATAGACTTAACAACACACAACAATAAAGCAGAAAAAACGAATATACTTGCATTAAATAAATTAAAAACTAAAGCACAAACTTACACTGCAAAAATTGAAGGTAAATTCCCGGAATTTTCTTATCCAAATAAAGAAGAGTTGGTTTTAAAAGTGGGGGCACAGGTACTATTTATAAAAAATGACAGCTCTCCTGAAAAACGCTACTTTAATGGTAAAATTGGAAAGGTAATTTTTATGGATAAAGATGAAGTAATTGTAAAATGTCCAAACGATGATGCCAACATTATAGTTAAACCAGAAATTTGGGAAAATATAAATTATACGGTACATACAGAAACTAAAGAAATTTCAGAAAACAGCATAGGATCATATACACAAATACCATTGCGATTGGCTTGGGCTATAACTATTCATAAAAGTCAAGGGTTAACTTTTGAAAAAGCTATAATAGATTCACAAGCTGCTTTTGCACATGGACAAACCTATGTAGCATTAAGTAGATGTAAATCTTTAGAAGGTTTGGTGTTAAAAAGCAGTATAAACTCTAGTCAGATTATTAGTGATAGCAATGTAATTTCGTTTAATAAAAATGCAGCAGAAAACCAGCCGGACGACCGAGTTTTACAAGAATCTAAATCAGAATTTCAGTTGAATTTAATTGCGGAATTATTCGATGTTTTTAATTTTCTTCAACCCGTTAATCGTGTTTTGGACTTATTTTATAAAAATAGAACTAGTATTGAAGGGAATTTAGAAACAACCTTTATTAGTATAAAAGATACAATTACAAATTTGTTGAAAATTGCAAACAATTTTAAAGCACAATTACAAACTTTAGCTAAATCTGAAACAGAACCAGAAGCTAATACTGCTATTCAGGAACGTTTTATTAAAGCTGTTGAATATTTTAATGAACAAATTACAACCAGTATAAATGAACCTTATAAAGCTTTTAATTATACAACAGATAATAAAGCTATTGAAAAAGATATTGATAAACAATTAGATACAATTGAAGAGCTTTTAGCTACTAAATTAGTTTACTTTAAAAATTTATCTACAGAATTTAAAACATTAAAGTTTTTAGAATTAAGAGCAAAGGCAGTTTTTTTAAACAAAGAAAAATCTAAGAAAACACGTAAAATTGTTATTGATGGAACATCAAATATTCAGTTATTTGAACGTTTACGTGAGTTGAGAGATTCCATTGCAAAAGATAATAATTTAGTTCATTTTCAGGTGTTTACGCAAAAATCTTTGTATGAAATGTGTGAGACCTTACCAACTAATAAAAATGAACTTTTAAAAGTGAATGGTTTTGGTAAAATTAGGGTTAAAAAATATGGCGATGCTATTTTAAAAGTTATTGGAGATTATTGGATTGAAAATGATATTGAAGTGTCAAATGAAATAGAAATTTTTGAAGAAACTAAACCAAAACAACAAAAAGGAGCTAGTAAAAAAATCACTTTAGAATTGTTTAAGTCTGGAAAAACTGTTTTTGAAATTGCAAAAGAAAGAGGCTTAACCGTGGGAACCATAACAGAACATCTCGCAGCTTTTATAGCTTCAAGAGAAGTAAAAGTCACAGATTTAATCTCAGAAAGTAATTTTAAAGAGTTAAAAGAACTTATTCCTACCTTAAATTTTGAAAATCTATCCGATTTAAAACACCAATTAGATGAAAAGTATTCTTACATCGATTTGCGTTTAGTTTTAAATGATTTAGAGAATTCTAAAAGCTAAAATTCACTAATCAAACTCACTTGTAAAATGCAATTTAACGGTAGGATATTTACTTTGTGTCATTTGGATTGTAAAGGATGAATCTGCTAAAAACACTAATTGTCCTTGTTTATCCTTTGCTAAAAAACGTTGTTTAACTCTTTTGAACTCTTTAAATTCTTCATTTTTAGGATCTTCAGGATGTACCCAACAAGCTTTGTGTACAGGTAAATTTTCGTAGCTACATTTAGCACCGTATTCGTGTTCTAAACGGTATTGAATTACTTCGTATTGAAGTGCTCCAACAGTTCCAATTATTTTTCTTCCGTTTAAGTCTAATGTAAATAATTGCGCTACACCTTCATCCATTAATTGATCTAAACCTTTAAATAATTGCTTAGATTTTAAAGGATCTGCATTGTTAACATAGCGGAAATGTTCTGGAGAAAAACTAGGAATTCCTTTAAAATTTAAGATTTCACCTTCGGTAAGTGTATCACCAATTTTAAAGTTACCACTATCTTGTATTCCAACAATATCTCCAGGAAAAGATTCATCTACAATTTCTTTCTTTTCTGCAAAAAAGGCATTTGGACTAGAAAACTTCATTTTTTTATTTAAACGCACATGTAAATAAGGGGCATTTCGTTTAAAAGTTCCTGAAACAATTTTTATAAAAGCCAATCTATTTCTATGATTTGGATCCATATTGGCGTGAATTTTAAACACAAAACCAGCTAATGTTTGCTCTTTAGAATTTACCAAACGCTCTTCAGCTTTTTTTGGTTGTGGAGATGGAGCAATTTCGATAAAACAATCTAACAATTCTTTTACACCAAAATTATTTAAAGCGGAACCAAAAAACACAGGTTGCTGTTCACCTTTTAAATAGGCTTCTTTATCAAAATCTGGATACACTTCGTGCATAATTTCTAAATCATCACGTAAATTATTAGCCCATTTTTCGCCAATAATAGTATCGAGTTCTGGAGTGTT
>NZ_JBFLKT010000085.1:0-12738 GCF_040883305.1 Lutibacter sp. | reverse complement strand
TACTTTGTCTGCATTTAATAAAACTTCTTGCTCTAAAAAATGATGTTTGTTAATTGCCTTTTTTGAGAGTGGCAATTGATGAAAATAATCAATTTCAGTCCATGGATCTCTAAAATCTGCAATCCAGTTTATACCTAATTGCTTTTTCAATTTTAAACCAATTAAATGCATACTGTGCGGCGGTCCAGTAGTAATTATGGCATCAATATTATTCTTTGAAATGTATTTTTTTAAATAGTTGACTGATGGTTTTATCCAAAATTTTCGAGCATCTGGAATAAAATAATTAGCTCTAATATATTGTAATATTTTTTCAAAAAATGAAGGATTCGGATTTAAAAAACCAGCACTTTCTGTTTTCTTTTTTCCAAAGAATGAAAGTAAATTATTGGGTTCAAAAATTGGTTGTTTTAAAACTTCAATTCCTTTAGGAATATCTTTTACCAGACTTTCATCTAAAATAGGATATTTCGGATTTTCAACTGTATAAACAACAGGTTCAATATCAAAATCTCTAAAATATTTTACAAATTTCAACCAACGTTGCACTCCAGAACCGCCTGCGGGTGGCCAATAATATGTGATTATTAAAACTTTCAAAGTTGATTTATTTTTTGCACAAAATAATTAAAATCTGCTTTAGATTCTTCGTTAATTTTAGGCATAATTATTTTTAAATGTTCTCTAATTTCATCAGTTTTATTAATAAAATTAGTAAATAATGTTAACGCTTTTTCCGGATCCTCATTATAATCAATTGAATAATTGGAAAGACCGAGGTAGTTATAACATTCCTTCCCTTTTACTTCATAGCTAATATTAAATGCTGGAATATTTTTAGTTAATGAAGTAATACACATATGTAATCTTGTACCTATTACAAATTCGTATTCTTCCAATTTTTTGTAAAAATCATCAAATACATAGTAATTTGATAACACGTTTACCTTTTTTTTTGACGCTACATCTAAATCTTTATAAATTTCTTGTGCTAATATAGAATCATCTTTATAATTTTTTAAACCTTGGCAAGTTGAAAGAAAATCAATGGTAAATCCGCTATTTATGCATTCTTTGATAAATGCATGCATCATTTTTATGTACGCAGTTTTATTTCTTCTATCGAAGTTCCATTCACGCACAGAAATTGCTATTTTCTTTAATTTACTCGATTTATTTTCTTTAAAATCTAATAAAAATGCAGCATCTTTTGTCAACTTAAATTTATCTTTTGAAATATCTAAATCCGTCAAAACATCAAAAGAAAATTGATCTCTTACAAAAATATATGAAATAGATCTATCCATTAATTTTTTAAAAAAACGTGCATCTTTTTTATTTAAAGGCCCTACAGACTGGGAATAAATTAATGATTTTTTGCCAAAAAAACGTGCTATTTTATAGATTGACAAACTATTTTTTATGTTGTAATTAGAATTAATATATCCGCCAGGAGTTCCAATTATTACATCAGCTGCTCTATAATGTTTTGAAAATAAAAACAAAATAGGAAGTACAAAAGGCTTTAAAAAAGGTAATTTAATAAAAATTTTATGTTGTCCAATTTCTTCTACAAAAGGAATATTAGGATACAATTCTTTTGCTAATTTATAATAATAGGTGGCGATTTTTACCTCAAACCCAACATCTATCAATTTTGTGTACAATGAATAAAACAATGCAACATCCCCATTGTTTAAAGGAACAACGTTGTTAATTATTAGCTGAATTTTATCAGTTTTTTTATGTTTTACCATGTAAATCTACGGCTTGGTTTTAATTAGAAATAGTCTGTTAAAAATAAAAAACAATCTCAAAATCTCAATTGCTAATTTATAACTTTTCATTAAATTCGTAGCTAGATAAACCTATAATTATAAACAACTTCAACATTTTAAAAAGCGTTAAATGAGTTATAAAAAAAAAGAAAAAGAAACCGTTTTAATGCTTTTTGTTCTATACGCCACATTTGTAAAAAGAGATGTTGCAATTTTAGAAAAAAATTACAATGTCGATTTATATCAGTTCAATACTTCAAAAAAAATATATTTGTTTTATGCATTTCTAAAGCAGTTTTTCTTTTTACTTTTTAATTTTTATAAATACAAGGCTATTGTAATTCAATCTTCGGGTTACCTTTCTTTTTTTCCTGTTATTTTTGGGAAAATCTTTAAAAAACCAATCATTATTATTGCAATTGGTACAGATTGCGCAAAATTACCTGAAATAAATTATGGCGCACATACAAAACAACTTTTAAGTTGGTTTACTAATTTTTCATTTAAAAATGCTTCATTAATATTACCTGTTCATAAAAGTTTAGAGAAAAGTTATTACAGTTATATGGATGTTGAATACCCAGACCAAGGTATCCGATCTTTCAATCCAACTATTAAAACACCAATTATTGAAATGGTAAATGGCTACGACACCAAAAAATGGCAAAACAAAAATTTAGACAGAATTAAGAACTCCTTTTTATCTGTCACCTTTGCCGTTGACGAAATTGGGCACTATAGAAAAGGAATTGACTTAATAGTAAAAGCTGCGGAGCTTTTCCCTGAATATTATTTCACTATTGTTGGAAAAGTTTATTTAAAAGGAAGATGCCCTAAAAACCTGCATTTAATTGATAACGTTAGCCAACAAGAACTGCTAGACATTTATAACAACCACGAGTATTATTTTCAGCTTTCTATGTTCGAGGGCTTTCCGAATGCGCTGTGTGAAGCAATGCTTTGCGGTTGTATTCCTATTGGTAGTAATGTTGCTGGAATTCCAGATATTATTGGTGAAAACGGTTATATTTTAAAACAAAAAAACACAGATGTATTAAAAGGCTTAATTGAAAATTTATCTAATAATACATTAACATCAAATGATGCCAGATCTCAAATTACTGCTAATTTCCCTTTAGAAAGAAGAGAGAACGAGTTTTTGAATCACATTTAATTTTAGTGAAAAAATTACTCTTTAAAATTAAAGCCTTTGAACAAAAAATGAGATCGCCATGTCTTTTATTAAACTCATCACAAAGAAGTTAAGGTATCCTACTTCAGAACTTTATACTTCTCGCTTTTTAACTTTACAGCTTATTTTTTCGCTTTTCAACAAAAAACCAACCTACCGGAATTAGTATTAAAAACAAATACGAAACTAAAGTTATTGAAGTTCCTTTTTCAATTACAGTGGGTTCAAATTTAAATGCTATGGTATGTTCTCCTGCTGGAATTTCGATTCCACGTAATACATAATTTACTCTATAATGTGATTTTAATTCACCATCTATATAAGCATTCCAACCATTCTTATAATATATTTCAGAAAAAACAGCAAACTGATTTTGTGTTGTATTTGATTTATAAATCAATTCATTTGCTTTGTAAGAAATTAACGCAATACTTGCCAAAGAATCTTTAGGATACTCAGTTTTAAAATCACTTGAAATACGATTTAAAGCAATAACCGCCTCCTTTTTAGTATTTAAACTATCTAAAGCTACAATTTCTTCATTGGCATTTTCAACAGTTTTAATAGTATTAACAAACCAAGCATTTCCATTTGCATCTGGATTGAGCTGTACGGTTTCACGCTGACTTCCATCTAGAAAAACAAAATATTTAGTATTCAACATATTTAATACTTGAATATTATTTTTTGCAATTTGAAAATCGAATAATTCCTCATAAATTCCCATCTTGGCAGCATGGTAACCTCCAATAGATTTATGAAAATATGAGGTACTTCCATCATTCATAGGATCAACCATAAAATTAGCTACACGGTAATAACTCTTATCTTTTAAAATTTCTTTATCAACCTCTGAAGCAACAAAAGGCTTGTCTATTTTAGTTGCCACTTTAAAATCGTCATTATTAACATAACGTCTATCTACCGAAACCAAATCGAATAAAATTAAAGTTCCCAAAGCAATTACAGCTATAGTTGATTTCAATTTTTGTTTTAAAAACAACCATAATATTCCAGCTGCCAACACAACCAGAATTAAGGTTCGTAAACTATCTGAAAAGAAAATAGCTTTTCTATCTTCAATAATAGCATCTAATAATCCTGGTAACATTTGGTCATAATTCGCATCTCTCAAACCTTCAAAAGAAAATAAACTCGACCCAAATAGTGTGAAAATTAATGCAAATCCTGCCGCTATATAAAACGATCTTTTAAGCGCTTGCAACTTTTCTTCGGAAGAAATTGTAGTTGAAAACCATTCTTTTAAAGACAAAATTGCTAATAATGGTATTGCCAATTCTGCAACAACTTGAATAGACGAAACTGCTCTAAATTTGTTATAAAGTGGTACATAATCAATAAAAAAATTGGTTAAAATGTCAAAGTTTTTTCCCCAACTTAATAAAATGGAAAAAATAACAGCCGCAACTAACCACTTTTTGAAGGTTCCTTTTACTAAGAAAATTCCTAAAATAAATAAAAACACAAAAATTGCTCCTATATATGCTGGAGCTTCTACAATTGGTTGCTGCCCCCAATACATTGGTGCAAATTCTGCAAACTGTTTTGCCTGACGCGGATCTGTTTTATCTTTTAAAAATTGATAAATATTCGACTCAAAACCAACATTTTCATAATTCCCTCCACCCATAAAACGTGGAATAAACAAATTAAATGTTTCTGGAATCCCATAACTATATTGCGTAATATATTCTTTTGAAAGTCCGTTTGTTGCTTGTTTTTCAGAACCATCTGGATTGATAGTTAATTCACTTTTTCCACGAGTACTCACTTTAGAATACTCACTTGTTGCCAATAATCGTGTAGCATTTGTACCTACAGCTAAAACTACCCCAACTACCAAAACTAAAACACTTTTAACAAAATGAGGAATTTCTTTTTTCTTAATAGAATCTATTAATTGAACTATTCCAAAAATTAGTACTAAAAACAATAAATAATACGTCATTTGGATGTGGCTAGCACTTAGTTCCAACGCCATTGCTAAGGCTGTAACTATAAAACCAATAATGTATTTACGCTGAAAGACCAATAAAATTCCTGCCATTACTAAAGGAAAATAGGCTATTGCATGTGCTTTTGCATTGTGCCCAACTCCTAAAATTATCACTAAATAGGTTGAAAAACCGAATCCTAAAGCGCCCACAATTGCTAATTTCCAATCTACTTTTAAAACTAATAATAGTATAAAAAAACTTAAAAAATATAAGAATAAATAATCGGCTGGTCTTGGTAAAAATCGAATTAAATTATCCAGTTTATTAATAAAATCATATGGGTAATAAGCACTTACCGCATAGGCTGGCATACCTCCAAAAGTAGCATTTGTCCAATAAGGTTCTGCATTATTCTCTGCTCTAAAATCTGCAATTTCTTTTGATGACCCTTTAAATTGTGTTATATCACTTTGCTGAATTTTTTTCCCTTCTAAAACTGGAGAAAAATAAGCAATAGAAACTACCATAAATACTACAATAGCAATTAAATATGGTGTAACTTTATTTAGCGTAATTTTCATCTATTTATCATCTTTAACTTCTTCATAATCAACATAATCGCCTACATCCTTACTTCCTTCTTTAGGTTCAACCGGTTTTTTAGCAATTACTGTTTCACCTACTTTACCAGTTTCTTCTTCGTACTTATTTTGTTGTTGTTCTTTATATTTTTTTTCTACATTATCAATTACTTTTTTCAAGAAAATAGGGGCAATATACCTACTAAAAAACTTAAAAGCATAATAAATAATAATAAAAATAGCTATGGTTTTTAATAATCCTACCAAAATTTAAAATCGTTTATATTATAATTTTCAAAAATAACAATTTGCAAGTAACTAAAACGTTTAATTATATAAAATCTTATATTTGACCTCGTAAAAAAACAAACTATGTATAGAATTTTTCTAATTTTTTTAGCCTTTTTCAGTATACAAATTGCCTCTGCACAATATACTGAAATAATAAATTCTAAACGGCCAGGTTTTTCTGAAAGTCCGTATAGTATTGGTACTAATGTATATCAGTTTGAAACTGGTTTGTTTTATAGAAATAGTGATAATCCTTTATATACATCTCCATCTAATACATATGGCGGTGAATTATTATTTAGATATGGAAAGTTTTCAGAAAAATTAGAGTTCAATTTAAATTTAGCATATCAAGTAGATGATTTATCTCATCATCCAAACGGGCATATTAAAGGGATTAGTGACTTAACAATTGGTGCAAAATATTTAATTAGACAACAAGAATATGCCGATAGATCTAAAGAAATTAGAAGTTTTAAAAAAAGATATGCTTTTGATTGGAAACGCTTAATTCCTTCAGTTGGAATTTATGCAGGAGTTCATACAAAATTTGTGAGTAAAGATTTCAAAGAAGATGAAATCAGTTACAAACTTGCTGTAATGCTTCAAAATGATTTTACCGATAGATTGGTTGTTTTAACTAATTTAATTAATGATAAATTTTCAACTGACGATTCTTTTTACAAATATATTGTTACAATGACGTATGCCATTGACCAAGATTGGTCTTTTTTTATTGAAAATCAAGGTCAATATCAAGAGAAATTTACACCAAAATACCAATTCGGAACTGGTTTGGCATATTTGATTAATGAAAATTTGCAAATTGATGCTTCTGCCAGAACTAATTTTTTTGACAATTATACCTATTATTATTTTTCTACTGGTGTTGCCTGGCGATTAGATAGACATTATGATACATTTACCATAAAAAACACCCCTAAAAAAACAATTGGTAAAAAGAAAAAAAGAAAAGGTTTTTTTGGAAGATTATTTGGTAAAAAAAGAAACTAATTGCATCTTACACCTATGATTACAATTAAAGAAATGACCTCTAAAAAGGAACTAAAAACCTACGTTCAGTTTCCTTTTAAACTCTATAAAAATAATAAATATTGGGTTCCTCCTATTATTAAAGAGGAATTAGAATCTTTTGATGCAACCATAAATCCTGTATTTCAACACGCTGAAGCACGTTTTTTTGTGGCTGTAAAGAACGATGAAATTGTTGGCAGAATTGCTGCAATTATAAATTATACCGAAATAAAGGAACAAAAAATAAAGAAAATGCGTTTTGGTTGGTTCGATTTTATTGATGATATTGATGTTTCAAGAATGCTGCTTAAAAAGGTAGCTGAGATTGGAATTCAACATAAATTAGAATTTATGGAAGGTCCTGTTGGCTTTTCAAACCTTGATAAAGTTGGAGTTTTAACCGAGGGTTTTGATCATATTGGAACTATGGTAACTTGGTATAATTACCCTTATTACAAATCTCATTTTGAAAAATTAGGCTTTCAAGTCGAAAAAGAATATTTAGAAAATAAATTTCCTTTTAAAAATGTAAAATCCGAACCATTACAAAGAATTTGTGGATTACTGGAAAAACGCTATAATTTAACACCACTAAATTTTACAAGAACAAAAGACATTATGCCCTATGTAAACAAAATGTTCGATTTGTTCAATAAAAGTTACGCAACATTACCTTCTTTTGTTCCTATTTCTAATATTGAAATTGATTATTTTAAAAAGAAATATATCTCATTTATAAACCCAGAATATATAAAATTTGTAATTGACAAAAATGAGAATATGGTTGCTTTCGCTATTACAATGCCCTCATTCTCAAGTGCTTTACAAAAAGCTAAAGGGAAATTATTACCTTTTGGGATCTTTCATTTATTAAAAGCAAAGAAAAATAGTAAAGACGCTATCTTCTATTTAATTGGAGTTCATCCTGAGTATCAAAGTAAAGGAGTGCACGCCATAATTTTTAATGAATATCAAAAATCTTTTGAAAAAATAGGTGTAGAAACCTGTATTAGAACTCCAGAACTAGCTAGTAACAAGGCAATTGCTGCTGTTTGGAAGAATTTTGAGCCTGTTATATACAAAAAAAGGTGTACGTATAAAAAAGACTTATAATGCAATTATTTTACAATTCTGAGATAACCGACCAAAGCAAACAATTTACTTTTGATAAAACCGAAAGTCGTCATATTGTTCGTGTATTACGTAAAAAGGAAGGCGATACTATTCTTATTACTAACGGATTAGGTGATTTATTTACTTCGGAAATAGAAATTGCAAACGACAAACGGTGTTTGGTAAAAATTCTAGAAAGTAAATCGCACAAAAAACCTTGGAATTATTATTTACATATTGCAATTGCTCCAACAAAATTAAACGATCGATTTGAATGGTTTTTAGAGAAAGCCACAGAAATTGGTGTTGACGAAATTACTCCAATTATTTGCGATCATTCCGAAAGAAAAATATTGAAATTAGATAGAATGGAAAAAATTGTGAATTCGGCAGCAAAACAATCGCTTAAATTTCATTTTCCAAAACTAAATGAACCTATAACTTTTAATCAATTTATAAATTCAGAATTTAACGGACATTTATTTATTGCACATTGTGAATCCACTTCAAAAAAATCGTTAAAATCAGCTTTAAAACCTGCAACAAAAACCACAATTCTTATTGGACCAGAAGGTGATTTTTCAACCAAAGAAATTCAGCAAAGTTTGGAACATAATTTTATTCCTGTATCTTTGGGAGAAAGCAGGTTACGTACAGAAACGGCTGGAATAGTTGCTGTGCATAGTGTAAATTTTATAAATGAATGAATAAAAATCAAAAAGAAAAATATTTATTGCATTCTCAAAAGTTAAAAATAGTACTTTTTACTATTGCCTTTTTTCTGTTGCCTATTACCTTCATCAACGCCCAACAAATTGCAATTTTAAAATACAATGGAGGTGGCGATTGGTATGCAAACCCCACTGCTTTGCCAAACCTAATTGAATTCAGTAATAACGCCATAAATACAACTATAAAAACCAATCCAGAAACTGTTGAAGCCAGTAGTATTGACGTTTTTAATTACCCAATATTATTTATGACTGGACACGGAAATGTTATTTTTTCTGAAGATGCTATTGCTAATTTAAAAACCTATTTAATTTCAGGCGGATTTCTTCATATTTCAGATAATTATGGACTCGATAAATTTATAAGAAGGGAGTTTAAAAGAATTTTTCCTACTTTAGATTTTCAAGAAATTCCGTTTAATCACCCAATTTACCATCAAACATTTGATTTTGAGGAAGGTGTACCAAAAATTCATGAACACGACAACAAACCACCACAAGGTTTTGGGTTGTTTTACGAAGGAAGATTGATTTGCTTTTACGATTATGAAGCAGACTTAAGCGATGGCTGGGAAGATGAAGAAATGCATAACGATCCTTATGAAATAAGGGAAAAAGCATTGCAAATGGGTTCTAACATTATTGAATACGCTTTTAAAAACTAATATGATTGAAAACTTAGATTCGCTAGAAATAAACTTTGACACTGAGGGTCTTTGGGTTCTAAATATTACACTTGCTATTATTATGTTTGGTGTAGCACTTGGTATTTCTATAGATGATTTTAAACGTTTATTTAAAAAACCTAAAATTTTATTAACTGGAATTATTTCTCAATTTTTTATTCTACCTCTTGTTACTTTTATTTTTATAAAATTGGTAAATCCAATGCCAAGTATTGCGTTGGGTTTAATGATGGTTGCCGCCTGTCCTGGTGGTAATATTTCAAATTTCTTAACTCAAATGGCAAAAGGAAACGCTGCATTATCTGTTAGTTTAACCGCTTTTGCAACGTTACTTTCTATGGTTATGACACCTTTTAACTTACATTTTTGGGGAAATTTATATGCACCAACTGCAGCAATTCTTCAAACTGTAGAATTAGATCCTTTAGAATTGGTAAAACTTGTAACATTAATTTTAGGAGTTCCTTTATTTTTAGGTATGTGGGTTAGAAATCGTAAACCAATTTGGGCAACTAAACTTTCAAAAATATTAAAACCAATCTCATTAATTATATTTCTATTATTTATCATAATTGCTTTTTATGACAATTTTGATATTTTTATGAACTATATACATTATGTACTAATTATAGTAATTGCTCATAATGTAATTGCGTTATTAACCGGCTTCTATTTTGCAAAAGCAATGAGACTTTCACATAAAGATCAAAAAACACTTTCTATAGAAACTGGAATTCAAAATTCGGGACTTGGTTTACTGCTAATTTTCAGCTTCTTTCACGGATTGGGTGGTATGGCATTATTAGTTGCATTTTGGGCTATTTGGGATATTGTTTCTGGCTTAGCACTAGCAAGTTATTGGTCTAAACAAAAAGAAAAAGCATAATATTTTGAAAAATATTTGGTACAATACTGTAAAATACATTGTTAAAACCGGACTTTTTTTTACACATAAAAAAATTAAAGTTTTTGGTAAGGAAAATATTCCAGAAGAGGGTGCAATTATCTTTATTGGAAACCATCAAAATGCATTATTGGATGCTATTTTAATACCAACTACCACAACAAGAAACATACATTTTTTAACAAGAGCAAGTGCTTTTAAAACCAAAATTGCTGATAAAATTTTAAGATCTATAAATATGATTCCGGTATATAGACTTAGAGATGGAAAAGATAGTATGAATAAAAATATTGCAGTTTTTGAGCAATGTTTTGAGTTTTTAAAAGATAAAAAAGCCATTCAAATATTTGCAGAAGGTGAGCATCACAACTTTAGAAGTCTATTACCTTTAAAAAAAGGATTTGCACGTATTATCTTAGGAACACTGCAAAAGTATCCAGAATTAGATATTAAAATTATTCCTGTTGGAATTAATTACGATTCTCATTTAAATTTTCCTTCTAGCGTTTCTGTATATTATGGAAAACCCATCTTGGCTAATCCCTATTTTAATATTGAAAAACCAGATACTTCCTATAAAACTATTAAAGCTAAAGTTTCTTCAGAATTAAAGATGCTTACAACACATATTGAAAATTTAGAAGAACACGATACAATTATTAAAACTCTAAAAGAACTAAATGTAGATTTTCTAGATCCTATTGCAACCAATAAAATTCTTCAAAATTTAGATAACGAAACTCCAAAAAAGGCTAAAAAACAAAAACTTAATTGGTTCACTCCTATCCACATTTTTTTCAGAATAAATAGCTTTATTCCTTTATTTCTTTGGAAAAATTTACAACCAAAAATAAATGATATAATTTTTACAAACACCTATCGTTTCGCTCTAATTTTAACGGTATTTCCACTTTTTTATTTAATTCAGGCAGGCATAATAAGTGTTGTTTTCAACTATAAATATGGATTAACTTATTTAGCTGTATGTATTGTTACTGGTTTAATTACAACAAAAACAGCAACTCTTACTCCATAATTGCATCTTGAATTAATTGCTGAATTTCAGTTCGAACATTAGATCTTACCAATTCTTTATTCTCCATAGTTGGATACACTCTGTTTGATAAAAACACATACACAATTTCAGTTTCTGGATCTGCCCAAGTATAAGTCCCTGTAAATCCGCTATGCCCAAAACTTGCATCTGAAACACAACCACAAGTGGCTTTTTCATCTTCATTAATTTGAGGCTTATCAAATCCTACTCCCTTTCTAACCTCATTGTCTGAGTAATATCTATGATTAAATTTGTCGATAGTTTCCGATTTAAAATAGCGTTTTCCGCCATAAAAACCTTTTTGAAGATAAAGTTGCATTAACTTGGCAACATCATTAGCATTAGAAAATAGACCTGCGTGTCCGCCAATACCACCTTGCATTGCTGCACCCATATCATGCACATAACCTTGAATTAACTGATTGCGATAATAATCATCCTTTTCAGTTGGCACAATGTTGGTTTTTGGAAATTTGTGCAGTGGTAAATAGCCCGTTTTAGTTGCTCCAATAGCTTTATAAAAACGTTCCTGAGTTAATTCATCTAAATTTTTATTATAATAGTTTTCTATAATTTCTTTAAACAGAAAAAAAGATAAATCGCTATATTTATATCCAGGTTTTTCTCGTTGTTCAGCATTAGCAATTCTATCAAAAATAGAATCTTTATAACTTCTTGTTAAATACAAATCTTTGGCAACCTCAATGGGAAATTTATTAGACCATTTTGAACTATAATATTCAGCTGATGGTTTTTTTGTAATACTATCTAACGTATTTACATAAAATGGAATCCAAGCTTTTAGTCTTCCATTGTGCGACAATACTTCTTTTACTGTTAATGTATCTTTATTAGTTCCTTTTAATTTTGGTAATAAAAAACCCAAAGTACTTTCTAATTGCAACACTTTTTGTTCTTCCAGTTCCATAATTAGCGGTAAAGAGGCCAAAATTTTTGTCATTGAAGCTATATCATATATATCGTCATTTTTTACAGCTATTTTATCTTCATCTGTATGATACCCAAAACTTTTATTGTAAACAACTTTGCCCTTTCTTGCAACTAAAACCTGTAAACCAGGAGCCATTTTCTCTTTAATTACAACCTTAGCAATTGAATCTATTTTTTTTAATTTTTCACTATCTACCCCTACATCTTCAGGAATTGAATATGACAATCTCTTTAATGAAGTTGACATTAATCCGTGACCTTCAGAAAAAACATTTTTTATTGCAACAGGCAATCTTCCTCTTGTTTCTAATGCTCCAAAAATCATTTGAGCAGAAATTTCTTGCGATAATTTACTATTTTGATACGACAATAAAATACCGTTAATGTTCTCAAAAGTTTTTAATTGCAACAAACTATACGGACTCGCAAAAACATCTAAAATTACTGTATTTGTTCTTGCT
>NZ_JBFLKT010000453.1:0-3188 GCF_040883305.1 Lutibacter sp. | reverse complement strand
TCTTCTTCAATAAATTTATAAACACGTTTATCTTCTATAACCTTATAATCACTATTATTTAAAACATCACTTTCATCTAACAAAGTTTCCTGAAAGCCTTCATAATTAGTTGAAATTCTACTTGAGCGGCTATGACACCCGAAACAATGTTCATCTTTAACAAAAATATTTGTAGCCGGATGGTGCAGAGGCAATTCTTTTTTTTCTGAAGAAATATAGTTTGCTAAATCTGCTTTTGCTTCCTCAGAATAGTTTAAATGACAAGCATTACAACCTCCACCTCTACTTAACTGAGTTATCGGACCAAATTCTTCTTTTTGTGCTCCTAAATGACAATTTGCACATAAATCTCTTAAATGTTTGTCTGACGCAGAATTTTCAATTAACTGAATATGATATTGTCCGTTTGGTGAATCGGCTTCACCAAAAATGTATTTGTCAACTGCTACCAAACCACTATTGGTAGTCATTAAAGAATTTTCAATTTTAGTTAATTCATTAGGATGACATACTCCACAAGTAACTTTAGCATCCGATAAATTTCCTGGAATTAATACCATTCCTTTATGCGAATCTTCCTTATCTAAAGTATTTGGATTTCCTAAATGACAACTAATACAACCTACTAATTCTGGATTGTGATAATCGGAATAACCTTTGGTGTTTTGATGACATTCTAAGCAAGATTCTTGAGCTATATTCTCAATTTTTGTGTATTCATTTACTTTTACATAAGTATCCTGAAATACCATATTTCTTAAAAATAAAAAAATAGTAATAGCAATTACAGCTATTATTAAAAACCAAAATTTAGTGTCTTTTAATTTCATAAATAATAATGTGCTACAAATTTACAATAAATAAATATGTGGCAATATTTTATCTACTCAATATAACCGTTTGAGGATCAGAAGAGGAACGTAATTACGCTACTTTGGTTACATATAAACAGATGTTTATCAATTCGTTATGTAACCATTGTTACTAGTTTGTTTTAGGTTTTATGACTTATATCATACTCTAAAAATGCCTCAATAAATATCTTTACAGCAGAAAAAAATATTTAAACTTATGACTACTTCAAGAAGAAAATTTATAAAAATTTCTGCTTTAGGTTTAGGAGGTGTAGCTGCAACAACAAGTGCGCTGAATATGTTCGGAGCAAATTCATATTTAGATGAACTTGTTAAAGAAAATGTTGCGAAAACATTTAAAAGAACTCCTACTTATTGCGAAGTTTGTTTTTGGAAGTGTGCCGCTTGGACATATACCGATGAAGAAGGTACCATCAAAAAAATTATTGGTAACGAAACGGATCCTCATTGTTATGGACGCTTGTGCCCAAGAGGAACAGGTGGTGTTGGAATGTACACAGATGAAGACCGATTAAAAACACCTTTAATTAGAACTACTGAAAACGGTGAACAAACTTTTAGAGAAGCATCTTGGGATGAGGCTCTTGATTTAGTTGCTTCAAAATTTAAAGCGGTTAAAGAAAAGTATGGAGCTGAATCTTTTGCTTTATTAAAACATGGTTCGCCTGGAAGCCACTTAGAACATTTATTTAAAGCCTATGGTTCTGAAACAATTGCGGAACCTGCTTATGCACAATGTAGAGGTGCACGAGAAGCTGGTTTTGCTTTAACTTATGGCTCTTGGGTTGGATCACCAGAACCTACTGATATTAGAGATACCAAATGTTTAGTGCTTATTGGCTCACATATTGGTGAAAATATGCACAATTCACAAGTGCAAGAAATGTCTGATGCTATTGATAATGGTGCAACTATAATAACCGTAGATCCACGTTTTTCAACAGCTGCAAGTAAATCGCAACATTGGTTAGCTATTAAACCGGCAACTGATATTGCGTTAATGTTAGCTTGGATGAATGTTATCATTAGTGAAGAATTATATGATAAAGAATATGTAAAAAAATATACAAACGGTTTTGATGAACTAAAAGATCACGTTCTAAATTTCACACCAGAATGGGCTTATGGAATAACAACCATAAAACCTGAGGAGATTAGAAAAACAGCTCGTAAAATGGCAAATGCTTCTCCTTCAGTAATTGTTCATCCGGGTCGTCACGTTAGCTGGTATGGAGATGATACACAAAGAGCAAGAGCAATGGCTATTTTAAATGCATTGTTGGGTTCTTGGGGACGAAGAGGTGGTTTCTACTTTAAAGAAAGTATAAAGGTGCCTAAATTCCCTTCACCTAAATACCCTCACCCAAAATGGGATTGGAAAAATATTTGTGAAAAATATCCAATCGCTCAAATGGGTATCACTTCTGAAGTTATTAAATGTGCTATACCAAGTGAAGACAACAAATATCCGGTAAAAGCTATGATGGTAGCGGGTACAAATATTACAAAATCGATTCCTCAAAAAGAATTACTTGAAAAAGCAATGGATGAAATGGAGTTTATAGTTGTAATGGATACAATGCCAATGGCTGTTACGGGTTATGCGGATGTAGTTTTACCTGAATGTACATATTTAGAGCGTTATGATGGAATTAGATCTGCAACCAATAGAGAGCCTTCTATTGCTTTAAGAGTTCCTGCTGTTGAACCAAAATATGATTCTAAACCAGGATGGTGGGTTGCTAAACAAATTGGAGAAAGATTAGGCCTTGGAGATTACTTCAACTATGATGATTATAAAGAGGTAATAGAATGGCAATTAAAAGAGATGGGAACTTCTTTAGAAGAAATGAATAAAATTGGAGTGAAACATTTTCCAAGAACTTCGGGTCCTTTATATATGGATGAAAATAAAACCCATGAATTTGCAACAGTAAGTGGAAAAATTGAATTGTATTCAAAAGAATTGAAAAATTTAGGTTTCGATCCCCTTCCAAACTATACCAAACACCCAGAACCTCCTCAAGGTTTTTACCGTTTAAATTACGGAAGAGCGCCAATGCATACATTTAGTAGAACGGCAAACAATCCAAATCTAAACGATCTAAAGAAAGAAAATGATCTTTGGGTAAACCCTAAAGTAGCTAGAATATTAGGATTAAAAACAGGACAATATGTTTGGTTAAAAAATCAAGATGATATTACCTCTACGTTTTCTATAAAAGTTAGAGTAACTGAAAGAGTTCGTTGGGATTCTGTTTATATGGTACACGGTTTTGGTCACGATAACAAAAAATTAACCAGAGCTTATGC
>NZ_JBFLKT010000452.1:0-2676 GCF_040883305.1 Lutibacter sp. | reverse complement strand
TTATTGAGTTAAAACAAGAACGTTTTACACGTACTTCTCCAGTTGCACAACAATTAAAACTACGACAAATAAACCCTTATAGCCTTAGCAAATATTGTATTGGAATGCTAGGTGTTTATAACGATTTAAAATACAACCGATTCAAGAAAAAATTAATTAAAATAAATAAAATAACAGCATAAAAAATTAACACCTATGGAATTTTTAGACATCCCCTTATTTGACGACGATTTTTTTAAAATGATGTTTAGATTCGTGATTAATTTCACTTTTTTAACAATTATCATTCGCTTTTTATACTATCATTTATCAAAACGAAAAGATTATGTTTTTACGTATTACCTAATTAGTGTAATTGTATTTTTCTTATGCTTTACCTTAAAAAAGTATGAGCTTGATATTGGAATGGCACTAGGATTGTTTGCCATATTCGGTATTATCCGTTACAGAACTGATGCAATTCCTATTAAAGAAATGACCTATTTATTTGTTGTAATTGGGGTTTCAGTAATTAATTCTTTAGCAAACAAAAAAATGAGCTACGCCGAAATTATAGGTGCAAACTCGCTTATAATTTTAGTGCTTTTTCTAATTGAAAGATACTGGGCTTTAAAACAAGAAGAATCTAAAGCTGTGGTTTACGAAAACATAGAAAATATTAAACCCGAAAACTACCACCTATTAAAACAAGATTTAGAAAGTAGAACAGGATTATCTATAAACAAAGTAACTATTGGCGATGTTGACTTTTTAAAGGATACTGCAAAAGTGACCATCTTTTTTTTCAGAGGAAATTAATACACCTAAAAATTATGAAAACACAAACATTTAAACAAACATTTATTATTCCGTTATTAGTAAGTGTTTTTTCTATTTCAACTTGTTTTTCTCAAGAAGATGGTACAAAGGATTTGGAGAGTTGGAATACTATTGGTTTAAAATATAAGTTAAACAAAAAATGGTCTTTTGAACTAGAAGAGCAACTTAGATTAGATGAAAATATTTCGGAAATAAGTGAATACTTTACACAATTGAGTACTGAATATTCAATATCTAAAAAATTTGAACTTGGAGCAGGTTTTCGTTACATAAGCGAAAATGATAATGAAGGGAAATTACAAGGTTATGAAAATCATTTTAGGCTTAATTTGGATGCGTCATATAAACATAAAATAAGCGATTTTTCTTTAAAATATAGGTTGCGTTATCAAAACAAGAATGAATTGGGTGTTGATGATTTTGCCAACCAACATATTCGATTTAAAACAGCTGTAGGCTATAATTTTAAAAATTGGAAACTAGACCCAAAGTTTTCAGCAGAAATTTTTAATCACTTAGAAAAAGGAGAAGAAAACGGTTTTGATAAATACAGGTTAACATTAGGAACAGAATATAAATTTAAGAAAATGGGTACACTTGGATTATTCTATAGATATGAAAAAGAACTAAATGAATCTATTCCTGAAACCACAAAAATTATTGGATTAAAATATACGTACACCATAAAAAATAGAAAGAAATAGTTTGTTTGGTTAATAAGAAATAGAGGCTGTTTAAATTATATAAAAAAAATACTTTTAAAGCAGTCTCTTTTTCAATTATTCTAAATACTTCTATTGGTAGATAAAAAACACCAATTCATTGATTAACTTTTCAAAGCACATCTAAAAAATGGAGTTTTGCTCTAAATAATAACAACACATAAATTCACATAAAATGAAAACAAAATTTTTAATAGCAACAAGCATTCTATTTCTTTCAACTTACTTTTTAATAAGTTGTAGCGATGATGATGCAATTACAGAAACTGAAACCGAAGTAGAAGAGAACACAAATACTGAAGTGCAAATTACAGATCTTGATTTTGATCCAACTGATTGGACAAATGAATCACACAGTAAAAGTGCCGACCCTAATTTTTATGAAGTCTTTAGCAACACAGAAGTAAAAAGATTTGATTTTGTAATTTCAGAAGATAACTGGGCAGCAATGTTAAACGATATGACCAGTTTATACGGAGCCCTTGGAGGAACAAATTCTGGTGGACCAGGTGGTGGTGGTGGTTTGAGCGACATTGACCAAGATCCAATTTTTGTACCTGGATCGGTATTTTACAATGGAAAAGAATGGTACAAAGTAGGTTTACGTTTTAAAGGAAATTCTAGTTTGCAAAGCGCTTGGCAAGCAGGTATTTTAAAATTAGCTTTTAAAATGGATTTTGATGAGTATGAAGATGATTATCCACAAATAAAAAACCAACGTTTTTACGGTTTTAAAAAATTCAGCCTAAAAAACAATTATGATGACAGCTCTTTTTTAAGAGAAAAAGTTACAGCAGATATTTTTAAAAACGCAGGTTTGGCAGTTTCAAATACTGCTTTTTATACACTTTATGTAGATCACGGAGATGGACCAGAATATTTTGGATTATACACCTTGGTTGAAGAAGTTGATAATACCGTAATTAAAACTCAATTTTCTAGTGACGATGGTAATTTGTACAAACCTGAAGATTACGGTTCTAGTTTTGCTGAAGGTACTTTTAATGAAAATGGCTTTGAAAAAAAGACCAATGAAGATGAAGCAGATTGGACTGATATTAAAAATTTATTTACTGCACTACATGCAAGTACTAGAACATCAGATGCAGTTTCTTGGAGAGCAAATTTAGAAACT
>NZ_JBFLKT010000084.1:0-2883 GCF_040883305.1 Lutibacter sp. | reverse complement strand
CTATTAATCCTAAAGTTAAAAATTTTGTTTTTTTCATTTAATAAGATTTATTTTTTTGATTGACGAAGAATAAACTAGGATGTTACAAGAATGACTATTAAGTTTTCATTTTTTTATCTTCTGATTATTTAATTGACATGCCAAATTTTTACTGATTTATCTTTGCTTGGTTTTACAATAAATTTTCCATCAGAACTCATATCCATTCCCAGCCCAATATCATCTTAATAATCTGAAAGTGTTTGTAAAATTATATAATATGTTCTAAAAGCCAACTTGATATTTCTTTTAAAGCAGTTGGAGAAAATGTTTGTTCAATTTTTCTATATTCATCCATCTTTCCAGTTTTGCACTCTTGAAAAAAGTGATTTAAATTTTCTAATTCTATTATTTTATAATCTTTATTCTTGCCTTTGATTAATGCCTTTTTGATGCCTTCTTGATTTATCTTGGCATTTACTTGTGTGTCTTTACTGCCATTTAATGATAATATAGGAATTTGTAATTTTTCAATTTCATCAGCAGGATTGTATTGTAAAAAATAACGTGACCAAGGCTTTAAGCTTGTTTTTAACTGACTTTCTATAAATGCATTGATATTCTTTTCTGGCACATTTAAAGACGTTAAAATTGGTCTAAAAAAATCATTATAATGGGTAGTTAATTCTTTTTTAATTTCTAAATCACTCTTATTTGAGGTTACAATAGCAATCGCTTTTCTTATATTTTTTTCATAAGCTACTTCATCTTTAACAGGGAATTCTCTTAATGTCTTAGATTGCATTACAGATAATTCTGTTCCGGAAATTCCGGTAGAGGCTAATAACACCATAAAAGCAACATCTTTAGAGTTATTTGCCGCTAAGGGTGCAATAATACCACCTTCACTATGACCAATCAAACCTATACTTTTAATATCTACATCGTTTCTGGTTTTTAAATATGCGATTGCACTCAATACATCTTTAGAAAAATCTTCTGTAGTTGCATTTCCAAAATCTCCTGTAGATTCTCCAATACCACGATCATCAAAGCGCAATACGCCAATGCCTTGTCTCGTTAAATAATCTGCCAGTACCAAAAAAGGTTTGTGTCCCATAAAACTTTCATCTCTGTCTTGAGGACCACTTCCACTGATTAATATTGCCACTGGGAATTTGCCATTTTTTTTTGGTAAGGTTAAAGTGCCAGCCAATGAAATGTTTGCTTTATTATTTTTAAAAATGACTTCTTCTTCATAATAAGGGTAAGGCTTTACAGGTTCTTGAGGTCGTTTAGAATCTTCTATTTTTATAGCTCCTTTTTTTAAGTTTAGGACCATTTCCATACCACCTTCTTTGTAAGTTCCTTCAAATTGTTGCGCTTCAGTATTAAAAATTCCTGTATAATTCATGCCAACATTAGAGCCATCAATTAGTAGCTTTCCATTTTTAAAAGTTGTAGCCGATGGTTTAATGCCAGAAACTCGAAACGTTGGAACATCCATAGTTGTTGAATACTCAGAGTTTTCTTGTTTTATTTTAAAAACAAAGGTGATTAACTTATCTCCTCTTTTGGCTATTCCGCTCCAATCCCCTGCTATATTTTGGGAAAAGACGCTAACTATTGATAATGTAAATGCAATGGTAAATGTTATTATTATTTTCATTTTGGATTGTTTTTTTACTTGTCGAAAATGATTCAACGTTTAGATTTAAAAAAAATGTTAATTAATTAGGTAAAATAAGATGTTATCTTTGGTGCTAGTTAAAGAATGTTGCCAGCTGCTTTAACTTTAGAATCCAAACGACGACCAATAAATACTCCAATAAACAGTCCCATACAAATGCCAAAGGAAATCCCTAAAGACCTTTCAAAACGTTCACCTATTAGAATTCCAGCTACCACTCCGAATAACACTCCTAAACTTACACCTAAGTTTGTGTAGTACCCTTTGGAAGTCAAGGAAAATGTATCCCTCAAATATTTCTCAAATTTAAGTAGTGATTTTTTGACGATTTTTTTTCTGTTTTCTGGATTTGATTTTAAATTTAAGCTATCCAGTTCAACTTCTATAGATTGAATTTCATGAGTGGTGAATTCTCTGTTTTCTAATTTTGAAAGAATCTCAATAAATTGATTATAAACCTTGATTTCCGATTTTTTAGTTGTTTCTGTTTTTAAACTTTTAAAATAGTTAGTTGCTTCTTGTAATGTCATAATTTTTATTGTTTTCTTGGTTAGTGTCTGAAAACAAAATTTATTACACCTAACATTTATTTTTTTTAACACAAAGATTAAAACACCTCATTTACAGTATTTTAACTTCTTAAACTTTCTATATCAGTCATCAATTCTTCTAGTTTTTTGAATATTCTTCCATAAACTAGGTTTAAATCCCATTTATAAATTCGACCTCCAACAAGGGCTAGTAAACATATGATCACTGCCACTAGAACAATTCCTATTAGTGGGATTCCAAATATGAGATACGTTTCTGGAAAACCAACAAGTATTTCACCTACAAGTCTTTCACCCAAAGGCATACCTTGGGCATCTTTAAACCAAAAGCCTAAAATCAATGACATGAATATAATTGGATACAAAAATCTCGACATTTTTTTATTGATAGCTATCTGCTTGTTTACCCATTGATTAAATGCTTTTAAGTATTGATAACTACTTATGCCTAAATCGATTTTCTCTAAATCATTTAATAACTTCTTATTAATAAAAACAAGCACTGAAAGGGTAACAAAAAATATGATACCTGTTATTGGAATGCCTACAAAAAAAGAAACGATTAAAAAAGCAAATGAGAAAGCCACAATTGCAATTAAATTAATACGAAACATTCTTTTAAATTTATCAATGATATGAATTGATTTTTGGCTGTATAGGTTG